>PLST01000105.1:506-2982 GCA_003164255.1 Acidobacteriaceae bacterium
ACGTGACCGCAGGAGCAACAGCGGGTCAGTGCAAAGCTCTTCTTCAATTCGGGGCGACATAGATCGCGCCCCTCACGAATCTTCATCCATTGGATGGAATCGCAAACAGGGCAGCGCTCATACTCGATCTTCAAATCATTTGCCGGCACGTGAACTCCCTTTGATAGTAATGATCGCCATTCCTTATTGATGGTTCTGCATCATGACAAGCCAGCACGAAAAGATAGCCGATCATAGAATTCAACGCTCATATTTTTCAGTGTCCTTTTTGCAAGCATAAATGTTAGTTGTTAAGGCCTGGCCTGCCATTGGAGTATGAGTCGCGGAATCACCCGCTGCACAATTCTCGAATCCCTGAAGTAGCGGCGCCATCCTGCGGGACCAAGAGCAAGCAGCTCACCCAGGACAGTCATTGTTTGAGCGGACTGCCCCCGAGACGCGGCAGAGAGTGCCGTGTTAACCGCGATTGAAAAGCGTGCGGCGCGTTCCACAGAGGTCCTGCATTTTCCGGTGCGAGTCCAATTGTTCAAGCCGCGGTCAAGTACGGTTGTCAATTGAAGTTCCCACTCGTTCGCAAACAGTTCGCGGCTCGCTGTCTGCGATGCCGAGTGGACCCGAAAAGCACTGAGTACTGCGTCGATGAAACGGACAGGGCCGAGTCCTCCGAGGCGAAGCCAGAGGTCCCAATCTCCCGAAAACCAAAGCGTCTCGTCCATTCCACCGGACTCAAGCGCGGCATTTCGTCGGAAGACCGGTGCATTGATCGCGATGAAGTTCTGGATGAGCAGGCGCTCTGTGAGTTGATCCGGCGGGACGATGCCATCGGAAAGCGGGCAGGTCCAAGGCCCAAGTCTCTCCCCTTCCGGTCCAATGAAAACCGCATTGTGAAGGATGAGCGCCCCTTTTGCGGTTTCCATTTCCCTCCAAAGTCTCTCGATCCTCCCTGGGAGCCAAAGATCGTCTTGATGTAGGAAACAGGCCCAATCCCCGGTGGCTTCGCGCAAACCTATGTTGGTTGCTGCCACCCAGTTTCCGATCCTACCGGGAGAGATAATTCGTACGGGGAGTGCTTCGGCAAGGTCACGAACAATCTCCAAGGTGCGGTCTGTCGAGCCGTCATCGACAATCACAAACTCAATCCCGTCGCGAAATTGGTCGCGTGCGCTACCGAGTGCCGCGCCGATGAATTTCTCACCGTTATAGACGGGCATAATGACAGAAAGAGTGGCGCTCACCGTTCGCTCTCCACCATGCCGTTGACCTGCTTTGGCTGTGCGATCCTCACCACGCACACGGCAACAGTTGCGAAGGCCGCAACGAAGAGGTAGGAAGCCGACACAAGGACTCGATTGGCCAAGACCCACTGCGCCCCTATGGCAAATGAAGTCCCAAAGACATCGAGCGCGCCAGCGCCCGCCAGGTCATTGAGGCCAATTCCTCCTGGGGTAACCGCGACGATCGTTACAACGCTCACAAACGGTACCGCCGCCGCCATTTGCCAAAAGGGAATGTGCAAGCCAACTGCCCTTGCGGTCTGAAATGACATCAACACAACCGTGCCTGTGCGAAGCGCAGAGAGGGCAACAAGTCGACGCGCCAGACCGGCGTTCAAGATGCCTGAGTGCTGGAGTTCCCGCACACTGTGCAATATTCGATTGAAAGGGCCGGAAGGCGGGGCATTCAATCGGGCGGCAAGCCAGCGAATGATGCGCACCGATGGTTCAACGGCAAGCAGCGCAAGGACCATCGAGGCAGAGGCGCAGATCGCCCAAATCCTCGCTCCGCCATGGAAGTACCATGTGATTCCCGATGCGACAGCAAGGAAGCCGACCATATAAACGTCAAAGCCCTGCTCAAGAAGCGTACCGGCCGTACCGCGTTTCAGAGCCCTTCCATGAACGTACGTTCCTAATGTGCGAGCCGTGGCCATGGCGAGTTGCAGGGGAAGAAAGATACCCATGGCGAGGCCTACGCTGGTGAGTGCATACGAGGTTGATCTTGGCGGGACGGAATCGGAGGGGCGGCGCCATGCGGCGTCAATACTCCTCCACTTCTCAGTGGAAAGATAGATCATCAGAGCATTCAGCAGGAGGATCTTGGCAAAAGCTATCAAGCTTACGCTTTTAAGTTGTTGGAAAGTTAGGTGAAGATCTACCTTGCCAATTCTTATGAGCAGTACGATTAAGGCAACTGCCAGGGCGATTGAGATGACCATCAGTAACGAGCGTCGCATGGTCATGAGTGCCGCCGCAGCCCAAGGATACTCATGAAGAAGCTGCTGCAGACAATCTGAACACCCAGAGTCAGCGAGAAGACCGCCGGCATGACAATGCGTAACATATGTGCGGTATCCAGGGCACCAAAACTCTCTCGGGCCCAGCCGGAAGCGGCAAAAATCGAACCACCAATTACCAAAGCTATCAGCAGGCCACCGGCAGCCAGGCCGGAATCCAGCGTAATGTAGCGGAAGCTGCGA
>PLST01000291.1:0-860 GCA_003164255.1 Acidobacteriaceae bacterium
CAAGATATGTTGCCGCGTTATCGTCAGGTCGTCTCACAGGGATCACTTCACACTTTCACTTTGCCAGTCAATCTTGCCGCGCTTGCGCTAAGGGAGCCCATACGTGATTGCTAAGAGCGCTCAATGCGATTGTCAATCTGTAATGCGGGAATGACTGTATCCAATTGAACAGATAGTCAGCCGTCCCGGATCGCAGAATCATGCTGAGCGCTGGAAGGGCTTCCGCAATCAGCGAAGACTTTCAACGATCGCCCATGATGTCCACAGAGAAGGCCATTAGCATGGCTCTTACTCCGCACTTGCAGCAATGCACGACCAACCTCATTAATTCGAAGAAACTGGGAGAAAGCAATGCCAGCAACAAACTCAGTTGTCGCCGTATACGACTCTCACGAGCAGGCGGAACGCGCCGTTAAGGCGCTCCAACAGGCGGGGATCGATATGAAGAGCCTCTCGCTTGCGGGCATGGGCACGCATACCGATGAACATGTCATTGGCTTTTACAACGCAGGTGATCGGATGAAGTACTGGGGCAAGGTCGGGGCATTCTGGGGCGGATTCTGGGGGCTACTCTTTGGATCCGCAGCGTTCGCGATACCAGGCATTGGACCAGTTCTCGTTGCCGGTCCACTGGTTAGCTGGATTGTCGCAGGCCTTGAGGGAGCTGTTGTTGTCGGCGGGGTCAGCGCTCTCGGAGCTGGCCTGGTGAGTATTGGCATTCCGAAGAACAGTGTCATCAAGTACGAAACTGCATTGAAGACCGACAAATACCTATTGATCGTCCATGGTTCACCTGACGCGGTGTATGGCGCACGATTCATTCTCGATGGTTCCGGCACCGGCAACTACTGTGTTCACGG
>PLST01000291.1:890-2950 GCA_003164255.1 Acidobacteriaceae bacterium
TCCGGATCGGAATAGGACAAAATCGACATGTATCCAGAATCCAACGCACACAGCTCTCAGCCCTTCGCAGTACGGAAAAAGCTAAACGGCCAGCATACTATTCCAAATCCAAGTCTTGCCGCCGACGGGTTTAACATCTGGTGGCAGAAGACTGCAGCCCAGAACATGGCAATGGTCACAGAAGCGTCTGACCTTATGCGCGCACACCGTCTAGTCAGCTCTGCGCGCCAGCCTCGCACCCGGCAAGCGCAGTGCGTCATCGAGGACCGTCATGCCAGAAGTTAATCGTCTCCCTTCCATCCCGACAAAGATTCTGCTGCCTATAGACTTCAGCCCGTCATCCCAGGCCGCCCTGGAGATGGCGGCCGACCTTGCCCAGCACTTTCAAGCGGAGCTCTATCTCGTGAACGTGATCCCGGAGTTCCCGACCACTACAATTCCAGACTTCATTCCAGAGGCCGCCTTCCTTGAGCAGGCAAGAGAATTCGCAGATATCCATTTGGCCAAGTGCAAGGCGGCCCTTGTAACCAGAGGAGTGAGGTCAACTTTCAGCGTTGAAGTCGGGAATGACGTAGTTGGCAACATTATGGAAGTAGTCGAACGTGAACATATCGACATGGTCGTGATCTCCACTCACGGCATTTCCGGTTGGCACCCGCTCGTGTTCGGATCGATTGCCGAGAAAGTAATTAAGCTCGCGCAGTGTCCTCTCCTGCTTCTTCATTCAGCCAAGCCGGAATCAGGCGTGAAGACTCCTTCAGACCGCTCCATGGAATGGTGGTAGTGAAATTCACACCACGGGCAATCAATTGTGATCTCAAGTAGCACTGTCGGTCCAGCATCAAACGGGCAGGTCGTAGAAGCGGCTCACAATAGCGCTCCGGCTGGCCTCACAGGCGAAGAAGCGCGCGCACGCCTTGAAAAAGACGGTCCCAATGAAATGCCGGATACGTCTGCTCATCCGCTACGCAATGCATTGGCTAAATTCTGGGCGCCTGTACCTTGGCTGCTTGAAGCGTCCATTGTGCTTGAGACCGTACTGCATAAGTATTACGAAGCTGCTGTCATAGCAGGACTGCTCCTTTTCAACGCAGCTCTCGCATACTTCCAGGAAAGCCGCGCACAGGCCACCCTTGCTGCTCTCAAATCCCGTCTGGCGCTCAACGCCTCGGTCCAGCGAGACGGCGAATGGAAGACTGTACCCGCGGCGGAACTGGTATGCGGCGACCTGTTGAAGTTGTCGCTTGGCGGCGTGGTCGCCGCGGATGTGCATCTGACGGGTGGGTCGGTTGAGCTCGACCAGTCAATGCTTACAGGCGAATCCCTACCCATTGACGCAGGCGCCGGCACAGATACGTTTGCAGGGGCTCTGGTGCGGCGCGGCGAAGCCACGGCCATCGTTACGGCTACCGGCACCCGAACCAAATTTGGCCGGACGGCGGAACTCGTTCGCTCCGCACACGTGGTGAGTACCCAGCAAAAGGCTGTCCTCAGTATCATCCGCAACCTGGCGNNTTGCTGACCTCGGTGCTTGCCATCATCCCAGTCGCATTACCGGCAACATTCACCCTCGCTGCTGCGGTTGGAGCTCGTGGTCTTGCGAAGCTGGGCGTGTTGCCAACACGGCTTTCTGCCGTGGACGAAGCCGCATCGATCGATGTGTTGTGCTCAGACAAGACCGGGACTTTGACCCGCAATGAACTAACCGTCACAAGCGTTCGCCCATTGCCTGGATTCGACGAAGCGCATGTTCTCGGAATGGCGGCGCTGGCGAGTTCCGAAGGGGGGCAGGATCCAGTCGATGCGGCCATTCGACTTGCCGCGTCGCAGAAGACAGCCACCGACTTGCCAAAACTTGCCGCTTTCGTTCCGTTCGATCCGGTTAAGAAAACATCCGAAGCAACAGCGACAGAGGCAAAAGGTAGTTCCGAGCGAATTATCAAGGGCGCGTTCACTGCGGTTGTCGCGCTGACTGCGCCCTCTGCCGCCGCGGCCGCTATCGCCGACGAACTTGAAAAACAAGGCTCAAGAGTTTTGGCAGTTGCCGCGGGACCGGCAGC
>PLST01000137.1:0-5096 GCA_003164255.1 Acidobacteriaceae bacterium
GGGCTGGGTCCGTTCTTCTGGAGGGTGGCCGACGACCTGATCGGCGGTGAGCACATCAGTGACATGGCGACCCAGTTCAGCCTTTGGGTGTGCATCCTGTGTCCGGCAATGCTGGCGGCGGCGCTGGTGGCTGGCTGGTCGCGTAAGTAGCCTGAATCCCCTAAAATAGAGCATTCTTTCGCCCTGAACGCAACTTCCCCCGGCATCTTTCCGTCCATCCCAATAAGAGATACTCTGATTTTGATCAAGGGAAGATGCACTCCCGGCGGAGCGATAGCCTATGCGGAATCCACAAACCATTGCCGTGAACGAAGACGAGCGGAAGATTCCGGTTTGGTCAATCGTATTGGCTGTTCTTGGCTTTACGCTGGTGGAGTATTACCTGTGGGTGGTTGCGCCAGAGCAACGGCACCATGCACCGCCGCCCATCGGCTTCAGAATCTACTTCAATCTTTCCTGGGGCGTGGTACTTGCGCTTTATTGCCTCATGGTGGGTTTCATCAGCAAGGATGCTCCGCGGCGGGGCATGAGCACGCGGTTCTGGATGCTGCTTTGCTTTGTGATGCCGGGCGGCATTGGCGCGGTCATCTACTTCCTGCTGCGCCAGCCTGAAGTGACGAACTGCCCTGCGTGCGGAACTCACGTGCAGAGCGATTTTCACTTTTGCCCGCAGTGCAACTATCAGCTCTCGGCTAATTGCGGCAACTGCTTCAGGACGGTGCGGACGACAGACCAGTACTGCACCCGCTGCGGACATGAGCTGGCGACAGACCACATGCCGACCCGGCTGCACATGCTGGGGGACTAGAGCCTGCACCTATTTTTCAGATTGAATGTACGGGGATGAGATCGTGCCTTTTACGCCGGCCGGCTGGCGTGCATCTCGACCGCCATTGACCTTGCCGGGTTCCCTTCCTACAATCGAGGCTTCGCATGTCTATTTCGGCGCTGATCATTGACGACGAACAACTGGCCCGCGAGGAGCTCTCGTATCTTCTCGACCAGGTGGGCGACGTGGACGTGATTGGGCAGGGCGCGAACGGAATAGAAGCCGTGAAGCTGATCGAGGAGCACCACCCCGACCTGGTGTTTCTTGACGTNNTACGACCAGTACGCGGTGCGGGCCTTCGACGTGAACGCGGTGGACTACCTGCTGAAGCCGTTTGACCGGAGCCGCGTGGTGGAAGCTGTGGAGCGGGCCAGGGGCCGAATGCCGGGCAACGCCGCGCACACGCCGGCGGAGACGCCGATCGAGTCGCAGCTTGAAGCGTTGCTGCGGCTGCTCAAGCGGCCGGAAGGCGCCGGCTCCCAGCCGGCAAAGATCGTGGTGCAGGCGCAGAACCGGCTGTTGCTGGTGAGCCAGGCGGAGATTTGCTTTGCGGCCATTGACGAAGGCGTGATCCGCATTGTGACTCGGACGCTGGAGGGCCAGTCAAAATGCCGAACGCTCGAAGAGCTGTTGGAACAGCTCGACCCAGCGCATTTTTGGCGCGCTCATCGCGGATTTGTGGTGAATATCGACCACATTCGCGAAGTGGTGCCGTGGTTCAANNAGCTACCAGTTGCGCATGAACGACAAGCAGCAGACCGAGATTCCGGTAAGCCGAACGCAGACGAAGCGGCTGAGAGAGCTCTTCAATCTGTAGTGAGTTTTTCTTGTTTCACAAGCCTGATCCAGGCAAGAACCGCAAACGCTCCCATCACAAAGATTGAAACCAGCGCCGAAGCCAGCGTGATATCCGCAACTCGCCACAAGCGGCCGGTCGGATCCCGAACGAATGCGGAATCAGGGTGTCGCGCCATCTGAAGCACGTTCCCCGTCGCGCAGAATGTGTAGAACAAAATTGCGGCCCTGTACACCGCAGGATTCAGCTGCCTCTCTACGGCGGCATTCCGCTGCAGGAAAAGCGCAAATAGCAGATACATGACAAAGACGTTCGCGTACCACCCGAGGAAGTTGGAAACCGGGACGCCAAACCAAGGACCGCCATCGAGCCAAACCCAGCCGTGCAAGACAGTGGCCCAAACCGGGTCCTGCGCCAGATCCCATGCCACCATAATCAAGCTCGCCAACAGGGGGACGGCCAGCATGCGCATTCCCTTGGCGGAGATAAATGAGTTGCCTGCTATCGCGCAGCCCAGCACCCAGGAAACATAGGCCATTCCAATGTAGGCCAGCCCCAGGAGCACCGGCACATGGAAGAGCTTGGGGCCCATGAGTTCAGCGAAGTAATAGCGACCAAAGGGAAATCCAGTAGCCACGCCCAGGTTCTCGCTTACATTCCCAACCAGGATGCAAATGCCGGAAAAAACCAGAATGCCGCGCAGACGGTATTGCCGCGCGCCATGCACCACAGCGAAAGCCAATGCGGAGAAGACATCGAGGGCGACAAGGTCGATGCGGGGAATGGATGTGGGTGTAACCTCCAGTATGCGCGCGCATCCATACGCCGCAAGAATTGCGCCGAGCAAAAGAGATGTTGGAAGACCGTGCTCCTCTTCCACTGGCCGATCGACGTGGGCTATGGATTCAATCGCGGGCTCACGCATCTCGTCCCCGCCATGTTCGCCAGTGTCAGTCGTAGCGCTCAAAAACGATCTGCTTGCGGTGCCAGCCGTAGCCCGTGAGCAATTCGCGCACACCCGAGACCATGAAGTTGAGGCCGCAGATATAGGTGTAGTTGTCGAAGGTCAAGTCTTTGGGGGGAATGGATGGATCGACGGGAGCAAGCGGGAGCAAGATGCCGAGACGGGCGGCGCGCTCTTCAACGATCCTGGCGACATGCACCTGCACGTGCCCGCGCAGACCGTTCCAGCTTTCGTCCGCCCGGCTGAGCGTGGGCAGGTAGTGGAAGTTGGGCTTCCGTGCAGCCAGCGCCTCAAACTCGGCCCGATAGTAAATGTCGGTTTCGTAGCGCGTGCCGTAAACGAGCCAGATGTCTTTTCCCTGACTGCGATCCGGACCGTCCTCGGGAAACAGCCACTGGGCCATCGCCCGCATCGGAGCCACTCCCGTTCCAGTAGCTACGAGGATGGAGTCGGTGATGGGCTCCTGGAGAATGAAGTGGCCGTGCGGTCCGTGAATCTGGATGGTAGCGCCGATGGGAAGGTCTGGCAGGTCGGCAAGATGATTTGAAAAGAATCCATTTTCAACACGGTTGACGCAGAGCTCAAAGGTATTGGCGCGGGCGGCCGAGGCGATGGAGTAGGCGCGGGTTTGCGTCTTGCCATTCTCATCTTCGGCGACGGCGGAGATGAACTGACCGGGAGCGTAGGGAAAACTCTCCAGGCTATCGATCACAAATTCGAAGTGGTAGCACTGAGCCACCTCCGAGATGCAGTCTTTGCGTGCAAGACGCGCGGTGTAAAGCTCACGAGCCACGGTATCTCTCTCTTTGCAGGGAAGATGAGACCAACGAATGGTCTGGACACGATTATATGTCGGCGGGGGAGCAGAGTGTCACGCGGGGCGAGACTGGTTTATGGCCCGTTTTTGAGGCGGACTCCTTAAGGGACCCATGCCGCCATGCTCCCTGATTTCGGCGCGGGAGAGTTGAAGAAGCGTGTCCTTCCATCGAGCCGACCGCCGGGTGCGGGATCTCTCGGGCGCGGGCGCCACCGGGTCCGGTATGATTCCTGCCGGGTGGATAACCCGATAAAAAACAGACGTGAAGGCGGACGATCATGCGAAGCACGAGAGCGATGAGTGGCGATTGCAGCAGGCGGGATTTTGTCAGGAGTGCGGCGGCTTCGGCGGCGGCTCTTGCACTGGCAGTGGGACCCGGCTCTCGGGCTTTCGCGGCCGGGAGCTCGAAGTTGCGCGGCAGATTCCTGACGCACGTGTCCGTGGTTCGAGTGAACCAGATCGAAGTTAGCACCGACCGCTCGATTGGCCTGGACGAAGCCGCGGATAACCGTCCGGAAAAAATCCGGTCGCGCCGGGATTCATTTGCGCGCGGTTGCCCGGATGGCAGGATGACGTGGGCCATCAGTTGGCTCGCGCTGATTGACAAGCGTGCGGAATACGTTGAGGCGCGGCGCCTGCTGGCTTCATATCACGACAAATATGGCGATGAGATCACGTTTATTCCGGGTGGTTATTTTGCGCCGATGTACAACACGCGCGAACAGAATCGGGTGACGATTCACAAGGCGCTGGGCATGATCGGTGAGATGGTTGGGAGTGGATACCGGCCGCAATGCCTGGTGGCCGGCTACATGGACGCGGAGAACCAGAGGCTGCTTGCCGAGGACGAGGGCATTCACGTTTGCCAGGGAGAGATCTGGAGCCAGCATGGCATCGACAATGGCGATGGCGACGGGGGCATTTGCTATCCGTACTACCCGAGCCGTGAGCACTATTTGAAGCCCGCGCAAGGGAAAGCGGATTTTATCGATTGCGTTTGCCTGGACGGTTGGACCTGCGACTTTCTCACAGCGAGACGCGACGGCTTCAAGGGAGGATTCAATAGCCGGTTGGGCGTGGGGCCGATTGAAACCGTGGGCCACCTGGGAACCGTTGCGGGACGCAAAGAGATNNATGGCCGGATACGCAGGTGATGACCGAAGGAGCGTTTGGCCTGGAATGGCGCAAACATACGCCCAACAACGACGGACTGAACTACCGCTTCGATGCCAAAGGCACAGGTGCGCCGGGCTCTGAGAAGGAGTTGGAGATTCAGTGGTTCATGAATCGCGAGTTCCGGCTGGGCCTGCTGCGCGACTGGACCCGGAACGAGTCTCCCATGGCGATCGACTTTACCCGATACGACGTGAAGGCGGAAGAACCCAAGGATCTCGAGCGAGAGTGGAGCCTGATGAACGTGCTGAACCAGAAGGGCACGCGCCCTGTGGACAAGCCGATGCGGCTGGGCGCGTTGAGCGGCGAAGATCAGCGGCGGATTTTCGCGCGCTATCCTGAGCTAAAGAAGTGGGTCTGATGAGCAGGAGCGGGCGAGAAGACGGCGCGCAGGGGAATGATAATGGTGGGCCCGGAGGGATTTGAACCCCCAACCAAGGGATTATGAGTCCCCTGCTCTAACCGTTGAGCTACAGGCCCTAAAATGAAGTTAAGTCTCCGATAATGAGCACGTTGA
>PLST01000137.1:5124-5932 GCA_003164255.1 Acidobacteriaceae bacterium
ATTGCAACCTTCTCGAAGTAGCCTTGCACACACGAACAACTTGTCGTTCAACCCATCTATGATCGCATACTTCGTGGCGCACCTTGAATACCCACGAAGCTGCGGTAGCGGGTCAGATGTTTTGACCCACTAACGGAAGCTACGAACCAATCCCACAGCGCGAGCAAAGCATGAGCGGGTAGGTCACGAACATTCGCGCGCATAAAGCCACTCTTGAATGCACGTGACCGTTACCCTCATTCACCGAAGAACGGCCTGCGTTCAGGAACGACCTTCTCCACCGCCGCCAGCAGATGCCCCGCTGCAAGATGCGCATAGCGAAACGTCATGCGCAGGGTCCGGTGCCCCATGACCTTCTGCACGACAGCAATATGCACGCCCCGCATGACCAGACGGCTGGCTGTGGTGTGTCGGAACGTGTACCAGACAGCATCGTGGATCCCCGCTTCTTCAAGAACATTGTCAAACCACCGCGTTGACGATCCGCCCGGGTAGACGAGTGCATTCTTGGCTCCGCCAATCTGATCATGCCGCTCCTTCATGAACATGAAAGCAGCCTTCGCGCGTTTGTTAAGGAACACGTAGCGGCTATGACCGTTCTTAGCCGTGTCGAGGAATACGAACCGTTTGTCGAGATAGACCCGATTCCAGGTCAGGCCGAACTGTTCTGATTTGCGCATTCCGGTGTTGAGCGCAACATCGATCTGCGCCACCCGTTCCTCCCAATCGGATGGATATCGTTTCGCGCGCTCGATGACTATCTGGCGAATCCGTCGCTCTTCCTCCTCAGAAACAAACCTCATACGCC
>PLST01000137.1:6021-13611 GCA_003164255.1 Acidobacteriaceae bacterium
GCCATTTTGTAGCTGCTGAGATGAGACTCCAGCAATCCCTTGAATGTGGTATCGAACAAGCCGTCCCAGCCAGGACGATCCGGCCTTTCGACCAGATGCAACAGGTGGTCGCGCATTTCCACCAGAGCCCCCTGCACGTGTTCCATTCTCTGGCGCATTACATCCTGAAACTGGATATGGCCCAACGCCTCCGCCAGCCTGTTCACGCTCTCCGCGTAGTTCGCATCCACCTCGGTGATTACTTCCAGGAGCAATTGGCTGTTCTTGCAGAACTCGGACTGCATTTCACCCAAGTCGGCACCCAAATGACTCATCGCGCTGCTGGCCTCGTGATGCTGGAGCGATGCTTGTGCGTTGGACATCTCCTCGTCCACTCTCTTGCAGGTTGCATTGATCTTTGCGGCAATATCGGCGGCGGCCTGAGTGGAAAGCACAGCAAGCTTTCTGACCTCGAAGGCCACAACGGAAAAGCCGCGGCCTGCGCTTCCCGCCCGCGCTGCCTCGATCTCGGCATTCAGGGCGAGCAGGTTCGTCTGCTGGGCGATGGAAGTAATGGTCTTGATCAGCGGTGTCAATGCGCACACGTCTCCGGCCAGCCCCCGGATCCGCTCGAAATTGCTCTTGAACTCGTCGGTCTGCGCCTCCAACTGCATGTCGATCGCAGCGATAATCTCCTTGTTGTTCTCGACACGAACCTGCGTGTTCTCTGTGAGTTCGCCGGCGCTTTTGACAGATCGTGCAATATGCTCTCTCTGCTCACTGGTTTTCCCCATCAGCGTATCTATCTGCTCGATGACGACGACGACCTCGCGCTCGGATTCGGCCAACGAATCGCCGATCTGTTCATGCATCACGTCGATGTACGGTTTGCAGTCCTTGATGTCTGCCTCGACAGCCTTGCGCGCAGCTAGTTCCCGTGAGACGTCCTCGAAGTTGAGCTGGCCGAAAGCCCACATGTCCGATATGCCGCGGCGGGCCAGCGTCCAGCTCCACCGCTCGACAATCAGCGGCGGCACACACTTGAGAACAATCAGAGCAATGACGATGCGGATCCAACTGGTGACGAAAGCCGCTCCCTGAACGCGGAAAAGGACTGCAAGGAACAGGACGTTGCAAAGCAGCGCAAGCGCAACTCGAAAGAGCATACGCATCTTAATGGGGCGGAGCCGTAAATCGCGATCCGTCATGCTCTCGGCTCCATCTCCGCCGCCAGCCCGACTTGCTGAAGGAAAAGCATTCCTGATTCTGCTGACAGCGTAGGCATAACGACGTCACGCTCCCGGCAGAATCTGTTTAATGACCTTAAGAAGGTCGTTGCCTGAAACGGGCTTCACCAGCCAGCCGGTGGCGCCAAGACGCCGGCCCTCGTCGCGCTTGGCGGCCTCGCTCTCGGTAGTCAACGTAAGAATCGGAAAGAATCGGCAGCCTGGCAATGCACGAACTTTGCCGATCATTTCCAAGCCCCCCATTACCGGCATATTGATATCGGTTAGCATGAGGTCGGGCTTGACTCCGCCTTTCAACTTGTCAAGCGCTTGCTGGCCGTTGTTGGCGGTTTCCACCTGAAACCCGCCCATGGACAGTGTGGTCTTGAGGCTCATCACCATGGTGACTGAATCGTCGACGACTAAGATTGTCTTTGCCATGGAAGGTCCTCATTCACCAGATTTCAATGCCGGTTCGAGCCATGAACGCAATTCTGCATTCTTCGGCCAATTGGACACGCCAGCCTTGGCCGTCATCAGCACTTGCAAGTTGGCGGTGTGCAGATGGCTGCAGGCGGACAAATCCACTTTGGCGGTAGGTCTCGTCTGGAGCCATTCGAGCAACGCTTCCGCCTCCTCCACGCTCACTTCGTCACGAAATAATGCACGGTTCTTTTTGAATTCAATAGGCATCAGACGATCTCCCGGATGTTGAGAATCATGAGCACTGACCCGTCCCCCATGAGGGCCGATCCTGAGTAGGCAGACAGGCCAGTCAGAAAGCCGCTGAAAGGCTTTTGAATGACACCCATTGTCTCTTGAAATCCATCGACAATCAGGCCCAGTTCCGCGTTCCCCGCCTGAACAAGCAGTACAGCTAGTTCATCGTCAGAATTCAATCGAGGGATAGCGGCAATTCCCAGCAGAGTGTTGAGGCTCTTCAACGGAACGATGCGTCCGCGAAGAACGGCCGTCTTGGTCTGTTTGATGGCGTGGATTGAGTCTCTCGTAACACGTACCGTCTCTATAACATGGTCCATGGGCACACCGAACAGTTGCCCATCCGATTCGATGACCATGACCTGTGTAACTGCCATCGAAAGCGGCAAGGAAATCCGGATCGAGGTGCCTTTGCCCAATTCGCTCTCGATCACGACGGTGCCGTTAATCTTCTCTACAGCGGAGCGAACCACATCCATACCTACGCCGCGGCCGGAAAGGTCGGATATTACTGCGGCAGTAGATAGGCCGGCGGCGAAGATCAGATTGATCGCTTCCTGGTCGCTGATTCGTTCCAGAGTTGCTTCGTCGATGATTCCCTTCTCGTAGGCCTTCTGTTTGATCACGGCTGGATCGATGCCTTTGCCGTCGTCGACAATCTCGATCACGACGCGATCTGCTTCCTGCGCAGCGCGGATCGTCAGCTTGCCGGTCGCCGGCTTGCCCGCGGCAAGGCGAACCTCCGGCGACTCCAGGCCGTGATCCAGGCTGTTGCGAACGATATGAATGAGCGGGTCTGCGAGCGACTCGATGATGTTCTTGTCGGCTTCGGTCTGTTCCCCTTCGAGCACAAGTTGAACTTCCTTGCCAAGTTTGCGAGAGGTGTCGCGCACCAGACGCGGGAAGCGCTGGAAGACGAAGGAGACTGCCATCATGCGGACTTGCATAATGGCATCCTGCATCTCATCGGCGATGCGGTTGATTACTGAATACTGGCCTTTGATTTCGCGGGAAAGTTCGCGGCTGCCAAACTGCACTTCGGCTCGCTGGGCCAGATACGGCAGGGCGTTCTTTTCGACCACCAGTTCGCCAATCAGGTTCATCAGCCGATCGATCTTGGTCTGATCGACTTTGAGGCTCCTGGTGCCGGTAAGGGAGTCTTCGGCACGGCGTCCAAACCTGACTCCTTCATCCGCCGGAGCTTTGCTGGGATCGCCAGCCGTAGCTGAGCCGACATCCAAGTTACTGTCGGTCTTGGCGGCAGCCATAATGCCGTCGGTTCCACGCGCCCAGGACAGACCGGCAACCGGCTGGATGGTTTTACGCGTAACGATCCATGCGTCAAGCCATGCCAGCAGCAGTGTGTTGTGGCCGGTAGAGAGCGCTTCGGCAAGAGCCGTTTGAATGTCGCTCCGGGTTGATGTTTCTCCAACTGCCTGGCTCAGGTTTGCCAGTACTTCTGCAATTGCCTTGAGACGGCCCGCGTGCCATGCCGGACGATCGTCGAGAAGAAGAATCTGCCGCTGGGCCGCGAGAATCCAGTTGAACGCGGCCTCATCATCCTCGGAAAAGGACCCCGAGGGTATCGCACGCGATAACGCTTTGCTCGCGCCATCTGCGTCGCCATGTCCTTTTTCGAGCCACTGCGCTGGAACGGCAATTATCTCCACTTGGTCTGGGAGATAGCGGTAATACTGATCAAGCTCCTCGCGTGGAGCATTGGTAAGCAGATCGAATCCCAGCAGGCAGCTATAAGTATCCAATTCACTCAACGGAGGCAACGGCCCGGGCGCGAGGATGCGACCCCAAATGAGTCCGGGTGTCTGACGCGCGCTGTTCAGCGGATCGTCCCCATGGAAAAAGCATTCCCGCTGCGGCCTGTAGGAAATCCAATGCAGTTGATCTCCCTGCCGGCACCGCTCAAGTGCCGACTTCCGCGCGACTGCGGGGATGGCGGCGAATTGTTTCAGGTCGGCGCTCGGATTATCTGCAGGCGAGGTCTGGGCGTTGGCGACGACGGGAGAGTCACCGTCTCGAACAGCGGCCGCGTCCTGGTTCGGTATCAGGTTCGGCATCAGCTTTCTCAAAGCATCCGCCAAGTGCTGCGATTCGAGCGCGCGCGAAGCATCGATTCCATCAGTAGCCTCGATTTCGCCGCAAAGCAGGCCCACATAATCCATTGCGTCCAACAAGCGGTCCGCCAACTCTCGGGAATAGATTGCCTGGCCGCTTCTTACCATCCCCAGCAGGTCTTCGCCGGCATGTAACACGCGCGTCATCTCAGGGAAGGTGAACAAACCGCTGTTGCCCTTCAACGTGTGCACACAACGGAAGAGTTCGTTAAGGATGACTTGATCGTCAGGCGCATCTTCCAACTGCATCAGCTTCTTGCCCGAGGCTTCGAGCAGGTCGCGGGACTCGGAGATGAACTGCTCCAATAACGGGTTCGGGGGCACAGGGCTCATTGGTTTGCCTCCCCAAGCAGGAGACGGACATGCGAAAGAAGCTGCGACTGCACGACGGGTTTGACGAGATAACTGTTGGCCCCGGACTGGTAGGCCATTCTCTCGTCACCCGCAGCGGCTTCGGTAGATACCATGACGGCGGGCTGTTGGGCGATCTGTTGCTGGCGCAGTTCGCGCAGAAAGCCATATCCGTCAAGCTTGGGCATGTTGATGTCCACGATGTAAAGATCGAACGGTGCTTCGAGTGCCTTTTCCAAGGCCTCAATTCCGTTCCATGCCTCTTCCACCAGGTAACCTGCGGATTCGAGAATGCCGCGGTGATACATGCGCACTGTGGCTGCATCGTCGACGATCAAAATGCGTCTCATCGAGATTCCAGGCCTTTCTGATAAACGATCGCGTCGGGAAATTTGCGCACCTTAAACAAAGAGGAGATGCGGCTCATGGATTCGGAATGTCCCAGGCAGATAAAACCGCCCGGATTCATCGCTTCGTAGAAGGTTTCCGCCGCTGTAGTCCTGGATACATCGTCAAAATAGATCAGCAGATTTCGACAAAAAATGACATCGAAATTGCGGTAGACGAGTGTATCGGCAGCCTCTGAGAGATTGACCCTGGTAAATTCGACCGCGTGGCGTAAGTCGTCCGAGAGCTGATACTCATCGCCGACACCCTTGAAGTACTTTTCCAGCCAGCGAGCCGGAACATTCTGTACCGAGCGAGCCGAATAGCGGCCGGCGCGTGCACGGCGAAGAATGCTCGTGTCTATATCCGACGACACGATCTCGACATCCCACTCCGTAATTCCGGCCCAGCGTTCCAGCAGGCACATGGCGATCGAATACGGCTCCTCCCCGGAAGAGGAGGGAATGCACCAGATGCGAATCGCATCCGCGCCGTTCCTGTTTCGGACAATTTCCGGAAGGATGGAGTCGACCAGGCACTTGAATTGATATTCCTCGCGAAGAAAGTAGGTCTCGTTCACCGTCATCAGGTTGGTGAGCTGCTGCAGCTCCTCGCCCGAAGCCTGGAAACGCAACATGGTAAAGTAGCTGCGAAAGTTGGCGGTGCCAGTGGCTTCGATGCGTTCGACCAGGCGCTTGTCAACAAAGTAGCGCTTGGACGCCTCGAAGCTGATGCCGGTCCTGCGATAGAAGAACTCCTTAAACTTCAGGAAGTCTTCGATCGTGATGGTTGGCCCGGTCTCCGGCAGGGACGCGTAGGAGGTCATGAGAGGTTCAGACCTCGCGAATGCGCTTGAGCGCCAAATCGGCGGCAAATTGGATGTAAGGTTCGAACTGAAAGCGGGCCTTGAGCCGGACGAGCGGATCGATGGCCGCCTCCGTGCCTACTTCACAAAGGAGATCCACCGCAGTGGCGCAGACATTCACATGCGTGTCCCGTTCGATCACGTCGATCAGCCAGCTCTCAACCTCCGGATGCAATTCTGAATCGAGGATATTGACGACGAATATTCGCACATCCGGATCGGGATCTGCCAGCAGGGATCGCAGAACGGGAACCACTTCATCGCCCAATCTCTTAAATGTGCCTATGACTTCGTTGCGCAGGGCCGCATCTTCGCTGCGAAGACAATCGGCCAATCCGCTGACGGCCGATCGATCGTTCAGGCGAACCAACGTAGTGAGGATCACTTCACGGACGGCCGCGTTCCGCTCGCACTTCAAATGGCTCACCAGCGTTACGGCGGCATCTGGGAATTGTGCGATTTCGCGTGCGGCCTGGCGCCGTCCAGCAGCATCCGCGTTCTTGAGGGACGATGCAGGTTCGCTGCAACTCCTTTCAGGCTGCGGCTTGTCGGGCACGGCTAGCTGAACGACTTTGTGTTTTACAAGGCTCATGATTCTCGTCCTAAACTGTCTGGCAAGCTAGAACTCTGCTCGGAGAACTCGTCTGTTTACCGGCTTGCCCACGTTGAGAGCTGCGCGGCTATTTTTTCGACGGCCAGAACCAGGCTTGCTCCGCCTTTGTTGACCAATTCCGCAGGCATCCCGTACACCACCGCCGAGTCTTCTGATTCGGCAATCGTGTGTCCGCCGCGCTTCTTGATTTCAGTAAACGCATCCGATCCATCATGGCCCATGCCGGTCAACAGCACCGCCGTGGTTCGCTTTGGATCGTAGTGCTGCAGCGCCGACCGTCCCAGCAACTCGACCGAAGGATGCCACAGATATTCCGGATTCTCCGGCGCCGGCAGAACGGTGAGCCGGCCGGACCGCATTGCAAGCAGGGTGTCCGCTCCGCCCCGGCCGATAAAGACTTTTCCTGCCTCGACAGCCAAGGCGCTCGCCGCCTCGACAACTTCAAGCGCGCAACACTGATTCAGCCGGTCGGCAAAAGCCCTGGTAAATGCGGCCGGCATGTGTTGCGCCACCAGCACAGGCCAGGGAAACTCTTTCGGCAATCCCGACAGAACAATTTCGAGCGCGCGCGGTCCCCCGGTAGAAGCTCCAATTACTAACAAACCATCGGTAGCTGTGGCGGGCCGTCTGGGTATGGAAGATTCTTGAGTTGCCTTTTTGCGTTCCTCCTGCATCCGCCGAGCGACTCCCGCCGTGGATAATCCTTTGCCCTTCGGCTTTGCCCGCGCGGCGCTTCGTACCTTGGCCACCAGTTGGTCCGTGATCCTCTCGATGGACAAAGAAATGGTCCCGCCGGGCTTGGCGACGTAGTCGACCGCACCCAGGTTCAGTGCTTCAAATGTGGCCAGGGCCCCTTCGTTGGTGAGCGAGGAGACCATGACCACCGCAACAGGCCTCTCGGCCATGATGAGAGAAAGTGCGGTCAATCCGTCCATCTCCGGCATGTTGATGTCCAACGTCACAACATGCGGCTGGAATTCCCTATTTTCCCTCACTGCTTCGTCACCGTTTCTCGCCTGGCGGATCTCGAAGTCCCCCTCGGCCTGAAACAGAGTCATCAACTGGCGGCGCATGAGCGCCGAGTCATCGACAATCAACAGTTTGATCATGTTCTTATCCAGTGACCGCGGCCAGCGCTCTCAATTCCTTCTTTGCCATCAGGTGAGGCGGATCGATCAATTGCACCATCCGCTTCTGCTTTTCCAGATTGGCCATCCGGCTCAACAACTGGCTTTGCTCGGCGGACAGTTGCGGCGCCGGTTCGATAGCTGCCTTGGGAATTCTCAAGACTTCGGCCACCTGATCGACGATGAAGCC
>PLST01000618.1:0-2503 GCA_003164255.1 Acidobacteriaceae bacterium
GCGTGGTCTCCCCAGCACTCTTCCAGCTCAGTATCCCGCAAAACCCTCCTCGATCCCCCAGAAATCCTCGCATCGTCCGCAAATCCCGGAACTTCGCCCGTTCCCTCCTCGTATTCGTTTCCATGCAGCTTCCCCTCCCGGCCCGCATCTGCGCTACCCTCCGCATCGCCTTCGCACTTCTGGCTTTGGCGGCCATTCCCTTCTTCCCTGCACCGGCCGCGGCGCAAAAGCCGGCCTTCGCCGTCGCAACCATCCGCCCCGCCAGGCAGTCCGTCCAGTTCGAGCACGATGGCAATACAGAACTCGTCGGCAACACCCTTCGCATGCAGGACGTTACCGTCGCCACCTGCCTCAAGCTCGCCTACCACATCCAGGATCGCCAGATCGCCGGCCCCGATTGGCTCCAGACAGATCGCTTCGACATCACTGCCAAGGCCGACGACTCCATTGACGAAGACACCATGAAGCAGATGCTCCAATCACTGCTTGCCGACCGGTTCAACCTCAGCTTTCATCGTGAGCCACGGCAGATGAAGGTAATCGTCCTGACCTACATCAGCGGCCACTCCGGCCTCACGCCCACGATTGCGCCAGACGCCAAGCCCTTCCGCCAGAACTCCGCCAACGGCACCGTCGCCAAATCCATGCCCATCGGCGAGTTTGCCGACTTCCTCTCCGGCCCGCTCCAGATCCCGGTCGTCGATCGCACCGGCCTCACCGGGAAATACGACTTCGTTCTCGACTTCACGCCCTATCTACCCGACCCGGCAAAAAATATGGACGGCACCAGGCCGGACACGACGGCCCTCGTCAAGGCCGCCTTGCAGGATGAGCTCGGCCTCAAGATGACAGGGGCCACCGCACCCGTCGAGGTCCTCGTGATCGACCACGTAGAAAAACCCACACAAAACTAATCAGAACCCAGCCAGGTGCCCCATCCTCGCCACGCCCCTGTTTTTGTGGCTAGGGTGGGCTCGCAGTTCACTCAACCCCGCGCCTTTCTATTCCCTATTCCCTCGTTCTCCGCATTCCCCACCAAAGCAAAACGCCGCACTCAAAAGCGCGGCGTTTCTCCAATTAAACTCGAATGTTCATCGCGCCCCGAATGCGCCCGCAAACAGCCCCTGCGGCATCAGGCCTGGCAACCGGGCCTTCAAGGCAAACCTCACACACGGCAATCCAGCCCCGGTTGCCGTTGTGATCAAAAGCTCCGGTCCGGGCACAACCCTACCCCGCCGCTTTTTGAGCGGCCTGAGGGTTCGCCCAGCCGAACGCGCTGAACTACGCTGCTGTATGAGCAGCAGCGCTGGCGTCTCTGAAGCGAATTACGGCATCGGCTTGCGGGCCCTTCTGGCCCTCAACAATGTCGAACTCGACTTCATCGCCTTCCTTGAGCGTTTTGTATCCGTCCAGCTGAATCGCAGAATAATGGACGAATACATCCGGCCCGTCTTCNNCCACAGGCTCCTGCCTTCCTTGGGTTGTGCGAGAATCCGGGGTGAGCCAGGGGGGAAACGCCCACTCCGATACTCTCTAAGACGACAAAAGCGCGAGAAAGGTTTTTTCGTTGCGCAGGAATCTTGTTCATAAAGTGAGACGGGCCGGCTCTTCAGCCAGCCCGCACCTGCAACATCCTGTTCTCACAAGGATACGGCTACTTCTTTCCCTTCCGCCGTGTTTTCCGTGAGTACAAAAGCACGCTGGTCAGCGTCTTGCCGTCCTTGATCTCGCCTTTGTCGATCATCTTCAACACTTCATTCAGCTTAACCAGACGGAACTCGATCTTCTCGTCCTCCTCCGGCCGCGCGTCGCCCGCTACCAGCCCCTCGGCCTGAAACACAATCATCGACTCGCCCAGAAACCCTGGGCTGGCGTAGTAGGTCACCAGAGGCTTCCATTTCTTCGCGCTGTAGCCGGTCTCTTCGGCCAGTTCACGCTTGGCTCCCGCCAGAGACTCTTCACCCGCATCCAGCTTCCCCGCCGGCAGCTCCCAAAGGTACTGGTTGGCCGCGTGCCGGTACTGCCGCTCGATCACGATCCATGGATTCTTTTTGCTCTTCGACGTGTCCATCGCCAGGATCACGACACTGCCATTGTGGCGGATCACGTCGCGCTCGCTCTTCAGTCCGTCCGGCTCAATAAGCTTGTCGTGCTGGATGCGAAACAGCGGCCCCTGGTAAACCGTCACTGAGCTGATCAGCTGTGCCTTCTCAACCACGGCCGGAGGGAACGCCGCGCCCTTCTTCTTTTCAGCCTTCTTTGGCTTCGCGGCCTTCGCCTTTTCAGCCTTGGGCGCTTTCACCTTTTTCGCCGTCACAGGCTTCGTTGGCTTCGCGGCGGTTGCCGCCTTGGCTTTTGCCTTGTCTTTCCTGGCCATGATCCTATTCTCCTCAAACCGGTATCGATTCCACGTGAATCCCTTGACCACGATTCAAGTCGAGTATACGCACGGCACCGCCCCAAAAGTGTGCAGTTCAGCCCAGTCCCGGCAGATGATGAAGAC
>PLST01000618.1:2515-7054 GCA_003164255.1 Acidobacteriaceae bacterium
GGGGTGGCTGTTCCCTGTTCTTCTGCATCGATGCCCCCAGCCGTGGCATCCTAAGTGAGTTGAGTTTCTTGGCTATGCCCGCCCGGAGGTCGTCCCCGCCGGCCAAACGGGCCCAATCGGACCAAACCAGAAACGCCAGCGAACCTGAACCACCGATTCTGGACCACCGAAAGCGATCGAGTTGCCTACAGCAGATTGTTACCCGATGACCGTCATGCCGGGATTGAGCCGGCTGTTTCTCGACTTCTGTTCCGGGGAGCTCGGTTCTTTTCTCCCTTCCGCCTCCGATGCCGGTAATTGGCAGCAGCGCCCACCGCTTCCTGCCCACTGGCCGGAGCTGGTCCAGTTGGTCGCGAAGCAAAATCCCTCGCCCGCGACCGCCAACGCACTCGCCGCTCTGTCCAACGGAGCCGGCACCGTCCTCACCGGTCAGCAGGTAGGTCTGTTCGGCGGACCGCTGTTTACGCCGTTCAAAGCTGCCACGGCCATCGCCCGCGCCCGCCAAGCCACAGCAGCGGACCATCCCCACCAGGCCATCTTCTGGCTAGCCACTGAAGACCACGACTTCGACGAAATCAACCACGTCACCTTCCCAGCAGGCCGCACCCTCGAAAATCTCGAATACGTCCTGGCCGGCGAACCGTCCGCCGCCCGCCCAGTCGGCGGCCTTGTCCTGGACGACCGCATCACCCCAATCGTCGAACGCGCAGCCGAGTTGCTCGGCCCATCGGACGCAACCGACGCGCTCATCGCCGCCTACCAGCCCGGCCGCACCCTGGCCCAGGCCTTCGCCGATTTTTATTCGAAGATCTTCGCCGCTCAGGGCCTTCTCGTTCTCGACGCCAGCAGCCGCGACTTCCACCGCCTCGGCGCTCCCGTCCTGCGCGCGGCCATCGAACGCGCCGACGAGCTCCATGCCGCGCTCCTCGACCGCAAAAGTCAGCTTGAAGCCGCCGGCTATCACGCCCAGGTCGCCGTCACCGAGCAATCGAGCGTGCTCTTCTTGATCGACGCCCAAACCGGCGCACGCCACGCCCTCAAACGAATCGCGCCCACCCCGGCGGAAACCGACGGCCTATGGCAGGCTGGCAAGCAAAGCTATTCCACCGCCGACCTGGTCGCCATTCTCGCCTCGGAGCCCGAACGCATCTCCCCCTCAGCCCTTCTGCGCCCCGTCTTTCAGGATTTCCTGCTCTCCAGCTCGCTCTTCATCGGAGGACCCGCCGAGATCGCCTACCTCGCCCAATCCGCAGTCCTCTACGAGCGCATTCTCGGCCGCCAAACCACGCCCGCCCCGCGCTTCTTCGGCACTCTCATCGAGCCGGCGATTGCCAAGCTACTCGATAGGCACGAACTCACTCTCGAACAGATCTTCACCGAGACTCCTGAATCCCTCGCCCAGCGCCTCGCCGCGCGCTCCATGCCCATCGAGACCAAGCAGAAGCTCGCAGCCGCCGGCAATGCCCTCGACACCGAGCTCACCACCCTCGTCGAATGGATGCAATCGCAGGACAAGGGCCTGGGCCAGTCGGCCGAAACCGCCGAGGGCAAAATCCGCTACCAGATGAACCGCCTGCGCACCCTCGCCGCCAACTTCCAGTTGCAGAAAGAGTCCACGCTCACCAAGCATGCGGAGTCCCTCTGTAACGCCCTCTGTCCCGGCGGCATCCCGCAGGAGCGCGTTCACGGCGCAGCCTACTATCTAGCCAAATACGGCCCCGAATTAGCCGAAACCCTGAGCAAACAGGCAGAAAACGCCTGCCCCGGCCACACCGCCATCCGGCTGTAAATCAGGGGGCAGTGATCAGAAAGGTGCGTGGGTGCCCCCGGTCCCTGGCATTTGGGGACCGGGGAAGATAACGATCAAAGTCACAAAGCCTTTCTGTTCCCTATTCCCTATTCCCTATTCCCTGTCTCTATAATTCTCCCGAACCCGCGGAGGCCTTCCATGAAGTTCCTTCTCGCAGCCCTCGCTGCCGCCCTGCTCGCCAGCACCGCCAACGCCCAACCATCCACCTGCGCCACAGCGGGCAATGACAACGCCTTCCTGAACATTCAAACCATCCGCCTCTGGCCCGGCGATGCCCCGCAGGCCACCGGGGCGACCTGCGACGACATCCCCACCCTCACCATCCTCAGCCCCCGCCCCGGCACCACCAACGGCTCGGCGGTCATCGTGCTGCCGGGAGGCGCCTATCTCGGCCTGGCCAGCGACCTCGAAGGCCGTGAAGTAGCCGACTGGTTCGCGGCTCACGGGTTCCGAGCCTTCATCCTCAGCTATCGCCTCTCCTCGCACGGCTACCTGCTTCCCGTCCCGCTGCTCGACGCGCGACGCGCCGTGCAATTAGTGCGGGCCCGCGCACGCGACTACCAGATCAATCCCAACCGCATCGTGATGATCGGCTTCTCCGCCGGTGGCCATCTGGCCGCGCTTGCCGGAACCCAATTTGTCCCCGGCAAACCAGACGCCGACGACCCACTCGATCGCGAATCCAGCCGCCCCGACTACCTCGTCCTCGGCTACGCCTGGCTCGGCGCCGTCTCCATGGACACCTCGCACCTCAACTACTGCAAGCTCTTCAAGGTCATGGACAAGTGCGAAGCCCTCACCGCCGCCTATACGCCCGCGCTCTTCGTCACCAAAGACACGCCACCGACCTTCATGTACCACACCTTCAACGACCACACGGTCCCCATCGAGCAGGCGCTCACCTTCTACGACGCCCTCGTCAAGGCAGGCGTGCCGTCGGAGATGCACGTCTTCGCCAACGGCTCGCACGGCTCAGGCCTCGGCAAGGGCGACCCGTCGCTCGACCACTGGCCGGAGTTGCTCGAGAATTGGCTNNCGCAACCCTGCTGATAGAAATTCATTCAGCTCGGAGAAGCTTTGAAAGGGCGTGGCTTCAGCTACGCCACAAAGCACGCCACTAACACCCGGGGCTTTAGCCCCCGAGGCAACTCTCCATAAAACTAAAAGCCCCGTGCCCCGTCCTTTCGCCTTCTTTCTGGCGAAAGGGCGGGACGGATGAAACTCAACGTGAAAACTCCGCATCCATTGATCACTGTTCCCTATTCCCTGTCCCCGATTCCCCACGAGTCACAGCAAAAAAATTGCGCCCGGCCTACACCACCCGCTATCCTCGACTCATTCGCCCGCCGATTCGGCACACCCCAAGAGGTACCCCGATGAAAAAAACCTTCGCCCTCCTTGCCCTGGCCTTCTTGTCGCTCTTGCCCATCGCCCGCTCACAAGAAACCCCAACACCTCCCGCCACCGACGCCAGCAAGCCCGCCGAACACCGCGACGCCGCCAAGGATGCTGACAAGGACGCAGCACCCATCCCTCCTGAGAAATCCTCGGTTACCCACCACGAACTCGCCATAGGCGGCAAAACGCTCAAGTACACGGCCACAGCCGGCACGCTGCTCATCCGCGACACCGACGACAAGCCCTACGGCAGCATGTTTTACGTNNGCCACCATCTGGCTGCACATGGGCTCGTTCTCGCCCGTGCGCGTCTCAACCGACAGCCCCAACCCCACCTCCGGCCCGCCCTTCAAGCTCGTGCCCAACCAGTACTCCCTGCTCGACAAAACCGATCTCGTCTTTGTAGACGCGCCCCTCACCGGCCTTTCCCGCGCCGTGGGCAAGGGCCTGCCCAAGGACCTCATCGGCACCGATCCTGACCTGCGCGCCTTCGACCGCTTCATCATCCGCTACCTTACCGTGAACCAGCGTTGGAACTCGCCCAAGTTCCTCATCGGCGAGTCCTACGGCACCACGCGCTCCGCCGCCCTGGCTGACATGCTCGGCAACGACGGCGTGCAGCTCAACGGCGTCGTCCTCATCTCCTCCATCCTCAACTACAACATCCGCGCCGGCGGGTACGACTTTATCTACATCGCCAACCTGCCCAGCTACGCCGCCGCGGCCTGGTACTTTGACAAGGTTCCCAACAAGCCCGCCAACGTGGCCGACTGGGTGCAGCAGGCGCGCGTGTTCGCAGCCACCACCTATGCGAGCGCGCTCTTCAAGGGCGACAACCTCCCGACCGAAGAACTCAATAACGTTGCCGAAAACGTGAGCCACTTTACCGGACTCAGCGTGGACTACATCAAGGAAGCCAACCTGCGCATCTCGCCCACCCGCTTCCGCAAGGAGGTGTTGCGCACCGACCGCCGTACCCTGGGCCGCTATGACATGCGCTTTGAGGGTGAAGACGTGGACGCCGCCGGAGAAGCACCCGGCTACGACGCCTCCGACACCGGCATCAGCGGGGCCTTTGTTGGAGCGTTCCACGAGTATCTTGAAACCGAGCTCAAGTACCAGACCACGGATGCCTACCGGCCCACCGCCTACGACATCGTTTCAGAAGGATGGGACTTCAAACACCGTCCCACCAGCGCCGCTCCCGGTGGCGGAGCCGGCCCCGGAGCCGTCCAGTCGCAGCCCTACGTGGCCGCCGACCTGGCCAGCGCCATCCGCAAGAATCCGCATCTCCACGTCTTCTCGGCCAATGGTTACTTCGACCTCGCCAC
>PLST01000618.1:7080-9651 GCA_003164255.1 Acidobacteriaceae bacterium
AGCTTTCAGCTTCTAGCTGCTAGCTCCTAGCTCGTTTGCCGCAAGATTAGTCGGGGATCTGAAACGGGAGCCTCGTGCGCTTCTAAGGTGTTGCCGGTTGCATACACCGGGCTTTGAAAGGGCGCGGTTTTAACCGCGCCACTCGACGACCAGAATGAAGCTGGGCTTCAGCCCCCCGAGGGAATGCGTCCACCCTCGCCGGTGCCCCCGGTCCCTCGCACTTGGGGACCGGGGATAGAACACACCCCACCATCGTGCCTGGTCCCAGCTTTTTGGCGCACTCTGCGAAAAGGGTGGGCTCGCATGCAGCCTCCCGCGCACGCCGACAAAAAATAAACTGAAATACGGGACCAACCTCAAATCCGGGAACCGGATTTTGCCCCAAAAACTAAGAGGCGGGCCGACGGCTCCGGGAGTGGAAGGACTTCCCGAAACCGCCTGCCCGCTGGACCCTGGTCCGGGTCTAGGTGGTATCGTTAGTTTAGGCCTGTTTTCACCGAAAGCAAGTCCTATTTTTGAACAAATTCCCCAAATGGTGATAGCAGTCACAGGTCCCCGCTCATTCGGCCTCTCCACGTTGACTTGAGGGGCTGCAATTGATACAAAAGTTGTGTTCCACTCGTAAAAATCTCCGCATACGAAAGCCTCTTTCAGACGCCGGAGTCGACCGGTATAACCATGCAACTGATCGTTCAACAACTCGAAGCCATGTTCCTCGGCGCCATACCCACAACACTACTTTTCATCGTGTTGGTCGCCGCTTATTCCGTACTCGTGCAGGGTCCGCTTACGGCCGTTCTCAAGAAGCGCCGCGCCCTCACCGAAGGCGCCATGGAAGATGCGCAAAAAGCTATTGCCGAAGCTGAGTCCCGCACCGCCGACTATGGTGAAAAGCTGCGCCAGGCGCGCTCTGAAGTGTACAAGGTGCGCGAGCAGCGCATGAAGCAGTGGAACGCCGAGCGTGACGCCGCTTTGGACGCCGCCCGCAAGGCAGCCGCCCTCAAAGTGAGCCAGGCCAGGGCCGAGCTTGATACCGAAGCCGCCGCGGCAAAACAGACCATCCTTGGCTCCACCGGCGAGTTGGCCGGCCAGGTCGTCCGCGCCGTACTGCCAGCGGCCGCCGGGGGTTCCCGCTCATGAAGTTCCCGATGTTGATCAACAGTGCCCTCCAGCCAGCAAGTCGTCGCCGACCTATTTTGAGCCGCCTAGTTCCGGGCTCCTTCGTATCTGGTCTCGTGTTCTGCTCGCTGCTTTTGGCCCTCCCTGCCGTTGCGCCCCTCCGCCTCCATGCGCAGCAGACGGCGCCTGAGGCAACCACGTCCGCAGCCGCTTCCGAACAGTCCAACGCAGCTGCGCCCAAGTCCCAGGAGGAGCAGAACAACGTCTTCCGGCTTGAGGGCCCCATCGTCAAGTGGACGGCTAAGACCTTCAACCTTGAAGCCGAGACCGCAGCGCGCATCTTTGAGTTCTTCAACTTCGCCATCATCGTCCTGCTGGTGGGCGTTCCCATCCTGCGCATCATGCCCAAAATCTTTCACAAGCGCACGCAAACGCTGGGGGCAAGCCTCAAGACCGCGCGCGAAGCCACCGCAGACGCCAACGCCCGCCTCAGGGCGGTCGAAGCCAAGCTCGCGGGCCTCGACGACGAGATCAAGAAGTTCCGAGCCGAGGTTGAGCGCGAAAGCCTTGACGACGAAGCTCGCATCAAGGCCGCGATTGCCGACGAAAGCGCGCGCATTGTGCAGGCCGCCGAGCAGGAGCTCAGCGTGGCCGCGGCCCATGCCCAGCGCTCGCTGCGCAACTTTGCCGCCGACCTCGCCATTGAGCAGGCCGCCCGCCAACTGGATCTTACGCCCGAGGCTGACAAGGCCCTGATCGCCGAGTTCATCTCAAGCGCGGGCAAGGGAGGGCAGAACTAGATGGCCGCCTTCGTTTCACGCTACGCCCAGGCCTTTGCCGATGTGGTTACGGACGCCAAACTAGACACCGCCGCCCTTGACGCCCAGTTCAGCGACTTTCTGGCCACATGGGAAGGCAGTGCGGCGCTCCGCGACTTCTTTGAGAACCCCGCCGTCCCCGCGCACGAGAAGATCGCCATCCTCGACAAGCTCAACGAAAAGCTCAAGCTCCAGAAAGAGCTGCGCAACCTCATCGCCGTCCTCATTTCCAACGACCGCATCGCGCAGGTGGGCGAAGTGGCCCAGGCATGGCGCAGCCTCTTGCAGCAGCAGCAGGGAATTCGCCCCGCGGAGATCGTCACCGCCCGCGCCCTCGACGAAAACGACCGGGCGGCCCTGATCGCCGAAATCACAAAGCTGGCCGGCTCCAAAATTGATCCCAGCTTCAAGCTGGACGCAACCATCCTGGGCGGCGCCGTAGTCCGCATCGGGTCCACAGTCTACGACGGCTCAGTCCGCGGCCGCCTCGAACGTTTGAAAGCAGTGCTCAGTGAACAGTGATCAGTGAACAGTGGTCAGTGATCAGTGAACAGTGGTCAGTGATCAGTGAACAGTGGTCAGCAGAAAGTGATTGGAACTGGTCGCATAAAACGGGTTTTGAAAGGGCACGGCT
>PLST01000371.1:0-1131 GCA_003164255.1 Acidobacteriaceae bacterium
ACCACCGGTCGCCTGGATACGCGCTTCTCCGGCCCCACCATGGATCCGCTCAGCGAAGGTGCGGATTACGATCCGCAAAGCGCTGCCATCTCATCGGCCTACGTGTCGCTGTTCAACGACTACGTCCGCAAGACGCTGAAGTACGGCGACGGACAAACCTATCTTCCGCAGGCACAGTTCGATGGCACGCCTTGGGACTTCAAACACCACGATAATCCGGTAAGTGTCAATGTGGCCTCGGACCTGGCCGAGGCGATGAAGACCAATCCCCGCCTCAAGGTGATGGTCAATGGCGGATACTACGACCTGGCAACGCCGTTCTTCGCCGCGCAATACGAAGAGAAGCACCTGCCGATTCCGCAGTCACTGGCCAAGAATATTGAATACGACTGGTACGAGTCCGGCCACATGGTCTACGTGCGCGACGAGAGCTTGAAGCAACTGCACGACCGCGTTGCGGCATTCATCACCAAGACCGACACCGGGGAATAGGAGCCGCGTCGAGCTGACTCGCCACCTCCGCGCAGCGGAGGCCAACGTGCTGACTCGCCATCTCCGCGTAGCGGAGGCTAACTTGCTGACTTACTATCTCCGCACAGCGGAGGCCAACTTGCTGCATTTGTTTAATCCGCTCCAATCGGATCGCCCCATGCACCACCCGACTGGAACTTAGTTTCTTTCTAAACCGCCCGGAGTCCTACCTCTGAAGTTCGCTAAAGGAATATTCGTTGTTGAAGTTAGCCACCAATAAACATCGCAGGGCGTCGCCACCGGCAATCGCCCGTCCGAAACGAACATTGATTGAATTACCCACAGCCAAACGATAGACTTTCGCCATATATTCGCCTACACTAGCTTTCATGTTTCCGGGAGTTTCAACTCGCAAGCTCTTCGTGGTCACCTGCAAGCGCTGCCGGCGGGATGTGCCCGCTGGTACAAAAGACTTTCCTTTTCAGTCGATTACCGTCGATTGTCCGCTTTGCGGCGAAACCCGCCGCTACCTTCCTTCTGAAGTCTTTCTCGGACGGCCCGCCCCTCTGGTAGATCACCAGGCACGAACCGGGGCACGGTGATGTTTGACCCCGATGCAGGAATGCCCCGCATCAACCGGGGCATGGTGTACCTGGGCGC
>PLST01000371.1:1178-2550 GCA_003164255.1 Acidobacteriaceae bacterium
CAAAATACACGCAAAATTGGCAGATTTCAGCCCTGAACGCCACCACGGAAGGCCCCATTCACGGAATTCTTCACCGCTGCGATCATGGGTTTTCCGCACGTGCTCAAAAATTTGGTCAATTCGCCCACCTGCATCATGTCGAAATCGCCAAAAATGCGCGCATCGAGCAGGTCCACAGTTTCTGTGAAGCGCATTTTTTGCGCAGAAATAGAGGTGGGCAAAAAAACCGGAATCGTAGCCGTAGGCAACCTATTCCCTGCCGCCTGNNTCCCTGCCTTTACGCCACCCGCGCGTCGAACAGCTCGCCCGCGCGATCCAGCGCCGCCTGCACGTTCGGCATCATGTTTTCCTGGCCCACGCGCTCAAGGAAACGCGCGCCGCTCAGCAGCTTTGAAGGCTGTTCCATGGCGCCGCACAGGATGAGCGCTCGGCCCGAATCGTGCAACCGCTTGGCGAAGCTCTCGATGGCGTGGATGCCAGTGGCGTCGATGGCTGTCATGTTGCGCAAGCGCAGGATGACGATGGGCTCGAAGGCGTCAATGTTGGCCGTCGCTTCAACCAGCTTCTCCGTGGTGCCGAACAGAAACGGCCCATGGATGCGCAGCAGCGTGACGTACGGCGGAACAATGCGGCCCTGCAGAACATGCGGCATGCCGTCGCGGATGTACTCGTCCGTGACATACGAAACGGTGGTGGTGTCGGCCACTTTGCGGATATAGAGCAGCGCGGCCAGCGTCAAGCCAACACCGACGGCGACGGTGAGATCGGCAAACACCGTGAGCGCAAACGTGACCAGCCAAACCGAGATCGCGGCAAAGTCCATCTGCAGCACGGCGCCGATCTCATTCCACTCGCCCATGTTGTAGGCCACCACAAAGAGCACGGCGGCGAGGGTGGTGAGAGGAATATAGCTGGCCAGCGGCGCCGCGACCAGAAGGATGCCCAGCAGCGTGAGCGCGTGGATCATGCCGGAGACCGGTGAGCGGGCGCCGGCGCGGATGTTGGTGGCCGTGCGGGCAATGGCTCCCGTGGCGGGGATGCCGCCGAAGAGCGGAGAGACAAGGTTGGCGACTCCCTGGGCCACAAGCTCGACGTTGGAGTTGTGTCGGTCGCCGGTCATGCCGTCAGCCACGACCGCCGAGAGCATGCTTTCAAGAGCGGCCAGCATGGCCACGGTGAAGGCCGCGGGAATGAGAGGCAGAATGTGCTCGGCGTGGAAATCGGGAATCGCAAACGGCGGAAAGCCGCGCGGAATGCCGCCGAAACGCGTCCCGATGGTTTCAACCGGCAGGCGGAAAAATGCGCTCACGGCGGTGCAGGCCAGCACGGCAACAATTGAGGAGGGCACGCGGCGGGTCAAGCGCGGCAGCAG
>PLST01000245.1 GCA_003164255.1 Acidobacteriaceae bacterium
GTGCGGATGCCGCCCTGATTGGGAATGCTGGAGTTCTCGCCGACCCAGACCCCATCGTAAATCACGCCACCGAGCTGCTCGATGAAGTGCGAATAGATTTCAGGCGAGATGGTTCCAATAACCTCAGAGGGCATGACCTCAATGTGCGCATCGACCATGCTGGACTGCGAGGACAGCGACGATGAGCGCAGAGCGAGTGCGGATGCGGCGAGGGCGGAGGTCTTAAGGAATTTGCGGCGTGAAGCGGAACTTTGAGTCATTTGAGTAAACGTTCTCCCGTTGAAGACACGAGGATACAACCGCCGGGTGGAGTACGCAACTGGGTGTTGAAATCGGGCAGCGGTGCGAAGGGAAGAATTGCCGGGTTCGGCGATTCAGCAATCGATTCAGGCGCTCTCCCGGTCCTCGAGCGTGCGATCGAACTCGTAGACAAGCTTTCCGTTGATTAAGGTGGCATGGGCGACGCATGCTCTTTCGTGCCCTTCACCTCGGATCTCCCATGAGACGCCTTCTTTGACAAGGCTTAACCCGGCTCGCGTGCGCCACCAGCTGGCAATTTCAGCCGGAAGTGCAATCCAGGTCTTGCCAGCGGCGCGAAGTTCACAAAGGTAACTCAGCAGGTCGGCATACACGCGGCGAGCCGTTTCGTCGATGATGTAGTCGGGATGGACTATCATCTGCATCAATCCGTGCCTGGCCTGGATCAGCGATATCTGCTGCTTCCACACATCGATTGAATAGTCGTTGAGGATGTGAAAAAGGGAGTAGTCCTGCGCCATGGTTACAGGAAGCTCAAGCATCTTTCCATTGAAAAACGGAAAAACTGTGCAGCAACCGCCTCGCTGAGGTTCGAGATGCGCCACGTTTGGAACTGACAGGTCATAGGGAAAATCGAGGGCTTCAAACCAATCGATCTTTCGATACAAAACTGCGGTTCGAAAGCCCTGGGATTGAAATTTCACTTTATAACGATTGATTTCGGCAGCCCTGCGCAAAAACTCTTCGTGGTTCATCAGCAGGTTGCCGTCATGATTCAGGTCGTGAATATTGACCTCAAAACCACGCTCGCGGATGGAATTGAGGCCTGCTTCGGAGACGTCGTATCTTTCTTCCGGAACAATCTGAAATGCGGACTTAATTCCGAAAGAGTCATCCAAGTCCATTAACTGCGAACAGAACTCCCAGCCTGCGATCGCTTCAACGTCGTGGGTTACGGCGGTGCAACTGGATACGCCCTCAGGCCAGAACCAGATGAAGGGAATTCTTTCGAGGTTCTGTGATCGCATTGACACGATCAGAAGCTGTTCCATAATGTTTTCGACGGAGAAGTCTACAGGCCATTTTGGAAATGGAATATCTTCCCAGTTGCGAAGATAAACTCGCTGTAAGTGTTTCCGCAGGGCGACAGGCATGAGGGGACGCACGAGATAGTAGAGCTTTCTGACCAACTTATCGGCCCTGTTCGCTGCGTGGAGTGAGCCTTGCTGATCGAAGTATCGCTCGTGCCGCAAATTGTCGACGGTCTCGACCGGATCAAATGGAAGCCTAACCGTCGTCCCACTTGAACTAACATACGGGAAAAGATCGGGCATAGGGTCAGTTATGGTCGCAGCCGGTGCTGCCTGGGCAGTTTGCCCAAAGCAGAGGCAGTCAGGTCCAAGAGAGAAAAATCCGGAGTTCGCAGATAGACCCTCACAGACCGTGAGATCGATCAACTCTTCGGGACACCGGAAGTGTTCCGTCAACAGCTGGCTCGCATTGGACTTACCGTTCAAAGTTCCTTCATCCCTCAACGCAGAAGCAGAAGTTCTTCCTTGACGAGTTATTGTCTCACTCTACTACGGGAACCCGGATGTAAGCCCAGAAAGAAGATGCGGTACACTCGTTGATATCCCTTCCCAGAACGGTTCATGCCAGCTTCAGAAGTTTCCGCGGGCCGTAACCTCCCTAAGTCAAGGCTCCTTATGAGTTAGGTTGGTTATAACTAGCCGCGCGCGCCAGCATGAGTTTCTTCTGCCGCTTCCTGATGCCGAGGCCGGGCGAGACACTCATTGCCGGATGCAGTTATAGACTGCTCAAGGGCCTGATCGAGACAGTTACGCAGAATGCGCGCAAGGTGCTTGACGTACGGTTCAATCATGCTGCCTCGTGAGCTGCAAGGGAGCGCATAATAGCGAACGCCGCCGGCTGCCACGCCCCCCCAGCCGCCTAAAGGCGCATTGAAGCCTGCAAGATGCTTTTCCGCAAAAAAGAGCGTCAGTTCTCCGGGGTAAGGTTTGATGTCATATTGAACCTGGGCATCATCGTAGACGTCTGCCAGTTTCGCCCTTGGCGGGGCGGATGCTCTGCGTGGAAAAAACAGGTCTTCGATCCTGCTCCAGCTTCCGCGCACCGAGACCGTCATTCGCCGAATCTCCACATTCAACTTGTCCATAAAGAAGTCAAACTTTCCACGACCGTCGGCAGACAAGACATTTCTCAGGTGAAAATAGGGATTAAGGAAGAAACGGTTGATCAAGTGATGATGCAAGGCGAGCGGCCAGCGCATGGCGCGGAGATTGTAATCCTCAATCATGGCAACGAGGCCGACTTTTTCACCGGCCTCGATGAGTTGATGGGCCATCTCGAAGGCGATGGTGCCGCCGAGGCAATAGCCACCCAGCATGTAAGGGCCATGCGGTTGAATCTTGCGAATTTCGTCAATATAAAGACTGGCTACGTGCTCGAAACGAGGATCGACGGGAGACTTTCCGTCGAGGCCAGCCGACTGCAAGCCCCACACCGGCTGATCGGCTCCAAGATGCGCAGCCAGTGAGCGATAGAGCAGGACATTTCCTTCCGCAGCATGCACCAGGAAGAGAGGAGTGCGGTCGCCGAGGCGGTTGATGGCGACAAGGGAGTCCCAGTGTTCGGTGCTGTTTCCTTTGGCGAGAATTTGCGCAAGCTGGCGGGGAGTGGATGCGTCATAGAGAACGCCAAGAGAAGGAGCGTAGCCGAGCTCTTTCTGGATGAGCGCAAACAAGGTTGCCGCGGCCATCGAGTTGCCACCCATCAGGAAGAAGTCATCGTCGGGTCCAATGTGGTGCACGCCGAGGACGTGGCGCCAGAGGGCCAGGAGTGATTGCAGCAATTCGGGCTCGGGCGAGGGCGAGCCTGTGAATGGAAGCGAGGTGTGACCGTTACTGTGCTTGAGCGAGGATGCAGCGTCGAGCGGGAATTCGGATGAATCCGGACGGCTTTTGAGCCGGGCAAAAAAGGTTTCTGCCGGAGTATTAGAATCGGCGCAATCGAGATGCGCAAGACTCAACACATCGCGCGCAGGGTCCGTAGCAACATCCGCGTAAATGTTGGTGAGGGTTGAAAGCCATTCGCGAATGGTCAGATCTTCAAAGAGATTTACATCAAAGTGGCAGTAGAGATCGACCCTATCTTCCAATTCCACGGCGTTCAAATAGAATTCAAACGACTCAAAGGCCTTGGGGTTCGGATCGTAGTCGACTGTGAATCCGGATTGCGGAAGCTGTCCGGGTCTAAACCTGCCAACGTTGGTAAACCCGGCAGAGATGGGAGAAAGGCCCGGGAGGTTGGCAGAAGGCCGCAAATCCTGAAGAAGGCTCAGCAAGGTGTAAATTGAGTTTTCCTGCGCCTGGACCAGGTCGCCTTGCAGCCTCTTGAAGAAGGCACTGATGGATTCCCCCTCGCGCAACTCCACCGCGAGCGGAAGAAGGTTGACGCACTGGCAGACGAGACATGGCTGACACGAGACGGGCTGCTCCGCTGTGGGCAGAGAGATGAC
>PLST01000566.1 GCA_003164255.1 Acidobacteriaceae bacterium
TTGCGGCTTCAGCGCTGGCATGGAAGCGCGCATTCGCTCCGGTGTTGTGGGTAGCAAATGTAACGGCAGCAGCGATTGCACTGCCTCTTTCGATTGCATCGCACCAGATGATGCCGTTTATCGTGGTGCTGCTGGTGATGGTTCTGATTTGCGAGTGGGCGGCGACGTTCGAACGCGAATCGGGGGTTCGGGTACTGGTGGCGCTTGCGGCTGACGCTGCGATCTGGGGACAGATTTACGTCTACTCCGGCGCGGAAACAACACGCGCAGACTACCCGACACTGAGCTCTGGATGGTTGCTGGCTCCGGGACTGGCGTTGTTTGGCCTTGTGGGCGCGAGCGTACTGTACAGGACTGTGCTGAAGAGAAAACGGATCACGGTTTTCGAGACAGTGCAGGCGATGATTGCGTTTCTGCTGGCGGCTTTCGGTCTGATCACCTTCGGTCCGGCGGGAAGTACATTTGCGTTGGGCATTTGTTGCCTGGTTCTGGCGGGCGCAGGGTACGCGACGGCAATTTTGCGCATGGACGGCAGCGAAGATAAACGCAATGCGCTCGTGTTTGCGATCTGGAGCGGCGCGCTGTTGCTTGCAGGCAGTTTGATGAGTCTCCCTCAACATTGGCAGGGCCCCTGGCTCGGCGTGGCCGCGGTTGCGGCGACCATTGCGGGCACGCGGCTGATATGGCTGACGCTTGAAGTGCATGGAGTGGTGTTTCTGGTGACGGCGGCCGCGATTTCGGGATTGATGAACGAGATTTTCAGTGCGCTGGCCGGAACGATCGCAGGTTGGCCGGGGCGGAGCCTGTTGGTGGTGACGGCCTGCACGATTGCCTGCTATGCGGCTGTGAAGCCTTGCGAAGCAAATGCGCGGATGCGGCAGGCGATTGCAATGGTATTTGCGGCACTGGCGATAGGCGCCATAGCGACGCTGCTGGTGGAAGGGCTGATGGGGTTGATCGCGCTGAAGATGATTCCGGGCGCGCATCACCTGGCGTTTGTTCGCACTTTTACGGTGTGCGCGGCGACGCTGGCGCTGGCATTTAGCGGAGCGCACTGGCGGCGGATGGAACTGACGCGCATCGGCTATGCGGCGTTGGCGCTGGTAGCGGTGAAGCTGGTCTTCGAGGATTTACGGCACGGACACCTGGCGTTCATTGCGGCATCGATCTTTCTTTTCGCAGTTACGCTGATCGTAGTTCCGCGCGTGGCGCGAACAGGACAGAGGAGTTGAAACTCGTCCCGTGCCAATTGCGATCCCGTTAGTCCCTTCATCGATGAAAGTGCTGAAAGAACTAGCACTGGTTGCGGAAATATTGCGCAACCAGTGCAGAACATCCCTCAGGGGCACTTATCGGCACGGATAAATCCGTGCTCTTTCAAAACATGCTCAGAATCGACTTCTTCAGCACCCTCTGAAGTCTCCCGCTCCCTCCGAAGTGCGAGATACCGGTTTTTCATCAAGCTGAGGCATCTGAGATTCTTTCTTGCCGTCACCAGCTGTTTAGTTGATCGGCCGATAGATGGGCAGGTGGGGCTTTGGGCGCTCGGCGGACGAGCTGATGAGCTTCATTTTGCTGATGTGGACGTTGTAGCCGGTTCCGGGCAAGAGAGACTCGAGGATGAAGGTTTCGGTACTGCCAGACTTAAGCTCACGATAGCGGTAGACGCCTACATCGCCTTGGCTAGACTCGCTTCCACCAGATGGCCCGTCAAGAAAGTGCTGCGCATCGGCAAGCGAGGGAGCGGAATGGGTTTCTCCTTCCGCTAGGCTCTCAGCCGCATAAGACCGGACAAGCTTGGTCCAGTAGCGGGAGAGCAGGTCAGGGTCGGCGAACAGATCGGCCCAGACGATTTCGCCACGAACGGCGACGACGACGCCGACCGCGTGTTCCTGACGAAGCTCGGCGAGAACCTGGTCGCGCGCCTTGATGACGGGGGCGGCGGCCTCATCCACTTTCTCGCTTACGGCACTGTCCTGCATGACTCTTGCATAACTGGTGGTGGCGATGGAACGAGGCACGGTCAGGCTATTTTGAACGCCGTTATTGGCGGGCATAGTGGGGTGAGGCGCAGAGGCCATTTCCATCTGATTGATGGCACCGTGGACCGAATCCCACACCTGTTGCTGATCCTTTTGAACCATTGCGCGTTCGCGAATGGTGGGCTGCACCATGAATCCGCGAGCAGTCGACTTGGCGGCAGCGCCGAAGGTGGGCGAGTCCTCAGTCCATCGGCCAGGCTCGATGCAGAAGACGGAAAGGTCGATTGGATCAGCACCTACGGGGACGATACGATCCTTGGCGATGACGCGGTCCTGCTTGCCTCCGGTGACGATTTCGCCGGCGAGCAAAAGCAGCGGCTTGGCGGAGTGATTGACGAGGACCAGTGTGTTGACCTCGTCGCCGCGGTCCTGGGGAGGCTCGGGACTGGGCGGCGCGGGACGGCGGGGACGAACGAGTCCCTGGACGCGGCCTGCCTCAGTAACTTCGACATCGCCGCTGCGGATGCCTTCATCGAGGGTAATGAAGGGAGTTTCGCCGGGGGATTTGTCTTCAGCCCGGACAACGGGAAATAGCAACAGGTTGCCGCTCTCAAGGGGGGCCAGGACCCGGTAGGGGCCGCTCGAAGACTCGAGCGGCGCACCGGCGGCGCTGACCAAGTGCGTTCCAAGATCAAAGGTTGCCAGCGCCACGAGCGCACAAAGAGACGTTGCCGCCAGCCAGAAACTGCCTGAATTCTTCATTTCTCTCCTCCACCGGCCGCAGAGTCGCCGGCCTTTGAGCAAGGAACGAGGGTTGACGGAGTTCTTGCAGGAAATTTTTCCCGGGTGGTTGAGCGGAGCGCATTTCGCGTATTGTGAGGGCGTGGGGAGTTCGCCAATGCAATCCGTAGAAGGCGACGCCGGCGAAGAATTGGCGCGGACGCCGGGCGCGCTGGACGGCTCGCTTGTGGAGGATCTTTGGCAAGAGTGCGACGGGGCGAGCTTTGGGCTGGAGCGATTCGAATTTCAGAAGATTCTGCGGCGGGCGGGAGCGGCACAGAACTTTGACCTGGCAGAGGGAGCGAATGCATCGCGTCAGCAGCAAGCCGCGTACCTGAGAGGACTGCGGCTGAAAGAACTGATGCTGGCGCAAGCGTGCTCGGCCGGGAAGGATCGCGCGTGGGAGCGGTTTGTTGCAACTTATCGACAGCCGCTGATGCGGGCGGCCATTGCGATCACTGGCAGCGAGACACTTGGACGCGACCTGGCCGACCAGCTCTACGCGGAGCTTTATGGTTTGACAGAAAAGGATGGAGAACGGCGGTGCCCACTGGCCTCGTACAGAGGCAGAGGTTCGCTGATGGGCTGGCTGAGGACCACGCTGGCACAGCGGCATGTGGATCATCACCGGCGCAGCCACAGGGAGGAACCGCTGGAGGAGTATGACGCTCCGGCACGGGAACAGGCGCAGGAAAAACCCGCTGCGATGTTCACTTCCCTGGAGAAGGCGGTGGAAGTGGCGCTTCAATGCGCGGAGGCTGAAGATCGTTTGCTGCTGGCGGCTTACTTTCTGGATGGGCGGACGCTGCTGGAGATAGCCAAGGTGCTGAAGGTGCATGAGGCAACCGTGAGCCGAAAGCTGAAGCGCGTTTGCCAGGACTTGAGAAAACGGATTTTGAAAAATCTGCAGGGGTTTGGACTAAGTAGGCGTGCGGCCGAGGAGACGCTGGGGACCGATCCGCGTGACCTGGATGTGAATTTGAAAAAACTGCTGCAATATTCTCAATCGGACGCGTTCCAAGAGAAGGCCGATTCATGAATGCAAAGACTCAACTCGATTTCCACCCTGACGCAGAGAGCCTGAACGCCTTTGCGGAACGGGCGCTCGCCGAGGAAGAGCGCGGGCAGATTGCGGCACACCTTGCGATCTGCGGACGCTGCCGACAGGTGGTGTTTCTGGCGCAAGCGGCAGCGACAGAGGAAGAGAAACTGGCCGCCGCTTTGACGAAGCGGACCGAGAGACGGCGGGGAGCCTGGTTCAGGAACTGGTGGCTGGTATGGGCCCCTGCGGCAGTACTGGCTACGGTCGTGGCGCTGGCATTCTATGTTCACCCGAGACGCGCAGCAATGGACCAGGAGATGGCGAGAGCAACGCAGGAGGTTTCTCCGCTGGTAAGGCCACAGAATGACGCGGTGACTTCGCGGCCGACGGAGACGCCGCTGACTACTGCGGCCGGGGCTGCGGTGACGGGGGCCGGGGCGGGAAAACCGGGAATGAAAAAGAACCCGGCGCAGGTGGCGCTGCCTCCCGTGCCGCGCGAGGCCAGGTTGCCGGCGCCGCGCTTAGTAAATGAGTCGGAGCCGCAGTTAGCTGCGACAGCGCGACCAAGCGAAGCGCCGCGCGCGAAGCAGACGGAAGAACGGGCGAGTACAAGCGCGGAGGAAAGAGGAGCGCGGGAGCAGGAAGGAATGCACGGGACGGTGCTAACGGCCGCGGCTCCCGCATTCGCTGCGAGCGCGAGCACGATGGCCGGACTTGCTGTGGGTGCAAGCAAGACGCCGACCAAAGTCTTTTCAGCTAAGGCGGCGCTGCTGCCCAGCGGATTACTGGCCCATTCAATTGCGACGGGATCGAAAGCGACAGTGGCCGTGGACAAGGGAGGTGCGGTGTTTGTGAGCACGGACGCAGGAGGCCACTGGGAGAGCGTTACGCAGCAATGGAGCGGCCAAGCGGTGGCTGTGCGCATGCAGGCGAAAGCGCGGGGCGCATATGAACTCGTGAATGACCAGGGACAATTGTGGGTGAGCACGGATGGAAGAGTCTGGACGGCAAAGTGAAGAGCAAAAAACCCAGATATTTAGAATTCCTGGTGAGATTCTCCTAATAATTCCTGACCTTTCAAAAGCTGAGCGCAGGTGCAAGTTCTTTGATTGCCGATGGTGAGAGCCGCGGTGAGCGCATTGACGCAATGGAACCTCAAGAAAACATGTTTGGCTGCCGACATAGTAGGCACGGGGATTTGCGCCCGCTGGATGCGACGTGCAGGCCATTGGAGTTGGCGTGACTGCGTGTTGCCGCAAGGACGTGCCGGATGGAGGGTGCTTTGAATTTGCGGACTGAAGCAGTGGAGAAGGACGTTGCGAAATTGCCTTGGGCGCATTTACGACTTCCGCCGTTTCCGCAGGTAGCTATCAGGGTGCTGCAACTAGCAAACAACGAAAATGTGCAGTTGCACCAGCTTTGTGATTTGATCAGTTCCGATTCGGCATTCGCGAGCGAGGTGCTGACGGTTGCGAACTCGGCCTTGTATTCACCGCGCTATCCGGCGAGCAGCATTCTGCAAGCGATTGCTGTGCTGGGTGCGAATACGCTTCACGGGATGTGCATCACGGTTGGAGTGCGGGCTTACTTAGGCAAGACAATGAGCCACCCTTCGATGCGGGCGCTTTGGCAGCACAACCTGGCGTGCGCAATGATCGCACAACGCATTGCCGGCGCGGGATTTCTGGACAAGGATACCGCGTACACGGCGGGGATCATGCACGACGTGGGGCGCGTGGGGCTGGCGGTGATTCAACCAAAAGAGTACGGCAAGCTGCTGGCAACTTTTCGAGGGACTCCTGCGAGCATTCTTGAAAGTGAGCGGGAGTTGTTCGGGTGGGACCACTGCGATGCGGGACAACAGCTGATCGAGAGCTGGAAGCTGCCGGCGGAGCTGGATGCGGTGGTGACGGGACATCATTTCGCGCGAAGCAACAACGCCGCATGGGACTTGCCTGAGTTGGTGAAGACCAGCTGCAGGATGGCGGATGCAGCGGGGTTTCCCGCGTTTGCCGGATGCGAGACTGCGCCCTATGCGGATCTGCTGGACGAGTTGCCTGGGAGAGAACGGGAGCTGTTCTATCCCGATCTTGGAACATTGACCTCAGAGGTGAGGAAGAACATCAAGGCTGTGGAATCGGTTTGATGGAAGGAACGCCAGGGGGGTTAGTAGCCCAAGGCGAGCGACGGATCGGCAGAGAGGTCAGCGGGGGCAAAATGACCTGCTTGAAAACGGGGCCAGGCAGCTGCGGCAATCATGGCTGCATTATCAGTGGAAAGAGCCAGAGTGGGGAAGGCGATGGGGAGGTGGCGGCGCTCGGCCTCGGCGGTAAAGCGCGCGCGGAGCTCGCGGTTGGCGGCGACTCCGCCGGTGACGAGAATTCGCGCGGGGCCGACGGACTGCTGTGCGGCGAAGGTTTTCTTGAGCAGGTCTCCGACGACAGCACACTGGAAGCTGGCAATGAGGTCGAGGGTCTGAGGATCGCAGGTGGCGAGGGCGGCTTCGATGGTGGGGCTGGCGGGCGCGTCTGGCCCGGTAAAGAGCGCTTCGCGTCGGGCCTCTGCTTCAGGGCGTAAGTTGTGGAGCTCGACATAGCGAAGGACGGCTGTTTTGATTCCTGAAAACGAAAAGAGAAAGTGGGGATCGAGAGCTGCGATCGGGGCGGTTTTAGCGGCCTTGGTGCGAGGCGGCTTACCGCCAAGGTGAAGCTTGGTTTTGATTTGAGAGAAGGCGAAGGGTATGGCATGGGGGTTGCCGTGCAGGGCGAGGGCGTCGATCCATGGGCCTCCGGGATAGCCCAGACCGAGGAGTTTGGCGACTTTGTCATAGGCTTCGCCCGCAGCGTCGTCGACGGTGCGGCCGACGAGGGTGTAGTGCCAGGTGCCGTGGGTAGGGCGGGCGAGATAGAGATGTGTGTGGCCACCGGAGACGACGAGGGCGAGAGCGGGCTCGTCGTCGAGATTCGAGCCGTTGGCTTCGCCGGTGGCACCTCGCTCGTTGAGGAGGACGGCATGGATGTGCCCCTCAAGATGGTTGACGGCGATGAGAGGGATGTTTTGCGCGTAGGCGAGGGCCTTTGCGTAGATGATGCCGACGAGGAGGGCTCCGGCAAGGCCAGGACCTGAGGTGACGGCGACGGCATCGAGATCGGCGAGGGTGATGTTTGCCTGGACGAGGGCTGCGCGGACGACTGGAACGATGGCGCGGAGATGCTCGCGGGATGCAAGTTCAGGAACAACACCGCCATAGCGGGCGTGGGTGGCAATCTGTGAGGCAACGACAGAGGATAGCGTTCGGGAGCCGCGCTGGACGACGGCAGCGGCGGTCTCGTCGCAGGAAGATTCGATGGCGAGGATGAGACCGTTGCCTGGCATATTTACAGTTTATCGGTTGGGGGTGGCGCGGATGCTTCGCGCAGGGCTGTGGGTAGGAGCGAGAATAGACGCATACCATGGCGCTTGTGACTCGACAGTTTGAAGCGGCTTTAGGGATTGTGGTGAAGCTGCGTACGGCGGGTTATGAGGCTTATCTCGCGGGCGGATGCGTGCGCGATTTGCTGCTGGGACGGGAGCCGAAGGACTTCGACGTGGCGACGAGTGCGACGCCGGATGTGGTGCTTAGGATGTTTGACAGGACGTTTTCGGTGGGTGCGCATTTTGGGGTGGTTCTGGTAGCCACCTGCGGTGGAGCAGACGCTGCTGGCGCGGCAGAGAGTGCCTTGGAAGATGAACAGTATTTTGTTACGGAGGTGGCGACATTTCGATCGGATGGGGCTTATTCGGATGGGCGGCATCCGGATGCAGTGCGCTATACGTTGAGCGCCCAAGAAGATGTGCAGCGGAGGGATTTCTCGATCAATGGGCTCCTGCTGGATCTTACCGACTCGACATCCGACCCTGACCACGGAAACAACGACGTGGCGAGGATGGGGCACCAGGACATCTCCGGATTCGACGACGTCAAATCAGCCGCACTTCGCTCAGCGGTTTTGGATTTTGTGGGTGGTGTGGCGGATCTTGAGGCGGGAGTTGTACGGGCGATTGGACAGGCCGAACTGCGGTTTGAGGAAGACCACTTGCGGATGCTGCGCGGGGTGCGGTTTGCGGCGCGGTTCGGATTTGAGTTGGAGGCGGGGACCAAGGCGGCGATTCGGCGACTCGCGGCGCGCATTGATGGAGTGAGCCGGGAGCGGGTTCGTGATGAGTTGACCAAGATGCTGACCGAGGGACGCGCACGCAGGGCATTTGAGCTACTGGATGAAACTGGGCTACTCGAGCATGTATTGCCGGAAGTTGCACAGATGAAGGGCGTGGAACAGCCTCCACAGTTTCATCCCGAGGGGGATGTCTGGGTGCATACGCTGGGTCTGCTGGAGCAATTGGAGCCAGGATGCCCTATGACTCTGGCATGGGGAGCGCTTCTGCACGA
>PLST01000042.1 GCA_003164255.1 Acidobacteriaceae bacterium
GGCTGAAGCGGTCCTCGATGTGGAAGAGGCCGCCCGTGGCCTGCGAAGGCAGGTAGGTGCGCGGAAGATTGCTTCTTTCGCGCACCAGAGTCTCGCCCTCGATGGTCTTGAAAGTCAGGTTGCCATCGCGATCGGATAACGTGACGGCGAGGCGGGATGTGGTGAGGGTAGAGACGCCGTTGGCCCGGCTGAATTGGAAGGGCGCGCCGGGGCAGGCGTCGGATTTCGCCAACATCCAGGGTTGGTCTTCGGGGGGTTGATTCTCGGCAGCCTCTGGAGCGCCCACGGGCCGCGACGTGACGTGAATGAGCGCATCGCCGCAAACCGCGACTTCGATCGTTTCGCGATCGTTGTGCGCTGTGAAGCCTGCTGGGGATGCGACGGTTTCCATGGCGGTGGGATGAGGCGCTGCTGCTGGAGACTGCGCATGCGAAGAAACGGCGCAGAATGGAAGACAGGCAACGATGCACGCGATGCAGGCGGCGCGTTCAGGCTTGAACAAAGTTCACCTCGAGGTTGAAAAGTTGTGCACCAAAGAAAAACGGCCCCCGCGCGAGGCGGAGGCCGTTTGTGGTCTTTCCGAGAGCATGGTTCGATCAGTGCATCTGGCCGTTGTTGTCCATGGTGATGCCGCCCGGGCCCTGATTCTTCTTCTGTTCGTTGGCCTTGCGCATATCCATCGCCTTGTGGGTCCAGTCCTCGGCGGAGGCCAGGTCCTGCGCCACCGCGGTGGGGTTGCCGAAATCAACGTCGGCCTTGTTGCGGTAGATCAGGTTCAGATACTGCATGGCGTCGTCGTAGTTGGGGCGATTGTCGACGGCCATGGTGAGGTACTTCAGGCCTTCATCGACCAGGGGCGCGTTCTGCTGCGCCAGCGGCTCCATCACCTTCTTGGGCGCCTTCACGTTGCCTTTGCCGTCGTCGTTGAGGCCGGCGGCCTGTAGCGCGTTCAGCTTGTTCTGGTGCGCCTTCTTCCAGTCGATGACGCCGACGGTATAAGCCGCCTCGGGATCCTTGGAATCGTAGGCGAGAACCTTTTTCTGCCAGGCTTCGGCATTATCCATATCATTGATGCTGAAGTAGATGCCCGCGATCTGCTTCATGCTGTTCACATCGTTGGGATTCTGCGAAAGCACCTGCTTGAAGATGTCCATGGCCTGGTTGGCCGTCTTCAGGTTGTCGGGTGTCGTCAGGCCAGGCACCACATTCTGGGCCAGCGCGGTAGCCAGATAAGTTTTCGCCATCGGCAGGTTGGGATCGAGCTCCGTAGATTTCTGGAAATGCTCGATGGCTTCATCGTAGTGCCCGGCCTTATAGGCTTCGCATCCCTTGTTCAACTGGTCACGTGCTTCCAACTGGTTGCACCCGCTCATGGAAAGCACCATGCCGCTCAAAACTATCGCGAGCACCCAAAAACGTCCGGGTCCATTCATCTTCGTATCCTTCTCCTTCAGGCTTGGGCCCTCAAGGCCGCACCTGGAAATTTTCGGCAACTGGTTGCAGGCGGGAGGTACCGCAACCAGGGTAGAAAAATTGTACTCTTCCCGGCATTCGGATTTTGTGTCTCCGAACACGGCCGCCCTACTGGCCGGCNNGGCGTCATCAAGCCGATGTGGTCCACGTTGGCGGCCCTGCCAATATCTATGACGTCGGCAATGTAGGCAAAGTTCACATCGTCGTCGCCCTTGACGAACATCACGCGCTCGGCGCGGTTGGCGTAAATTTGCTGTAGTTGGTTGAGCAAGTCTGCGTGCGCCACGTCGGTCTCGTTGATCTTGTACGCCGGAGCCTGGCCGGGGCGATAGAGAACCTGGACCACGATGGTGCGGTCGTTGTTCTGCTGCTGTTGCTGGGGATTCTTGGGTGGCTGGGGCACCAGCGCCTCAAGCCCCTTGGGGGTCACCGGCACGATGACCATGAAGATGATCAGCAGCACCAGCAGAATGTCGATCATGGGGGTGATATTGGGCTCCGACATGCTACTGCCGGCATCTCCCACAGACATTGACATGGCTCAAACTCCTCGTTTCCTTAATATCGTTCAACCGGCAATCGCCGCGCGGAATTATTCCCCGCCGCCGGGCTGATTGCCTTCGCGTTTTTGTGTCAGCAGGTCCACGGTTTCCACGCCTGCCGTGCGCACATCGTCAATGGCGTCTTCCACCACCTTGAACTGGGCGCGGGCATCGGCACGGATAAAGATGGTTTTGTCGGTCTTTTCGGCGAGCTTATCGCGCACCTGGCTACCGAGCTGAGAGGGATCGACCGGGTTCTGGCCGAGATAGATCCTGCCGTCGCGGGTGACAGCGACCACGATGGCGTCTTCCTTGTCGGCATCGGGCATGGAGGTGGGATTTGCCACCTGGGCCATGTCGATCTGGACCTTTTGCTGCAACATGGGGGTGATGACCATGAAGATGATGAGCANNAGCACCAGCATCACGTCGACCATGGGTGTGACGTTGATGTTGGAATTAACTTTCCTACCTTCGTTGCGAACTGCTACGCCCATAATCGGGACTCCGTACGTCGAAATTTTACTTCCCGGATGCACTCCGGGCTGGCGCAAATCCAAGGCGCCGGCGCGAGGAGTCAAATCGCCGGGCGGAAGAGCTTCTTGTCTTCCACCCGGCAGAATTCTCGATACAGACTCTCGCTCCTGCCGGCAGCCGCTTCGCGGTTAGCGCCTGTGGCTCTGCTTGATGAAGTAGTCGATTAATTCGCTCGAGGAGTTGTCCATCT
>PLST01000508.1 GCA_003164255.1 Acidobacteriaceae bacterium
TCCATGACTCGGTGCTGTCGCCGACCAATTCAATTGCTCTTTAAACGCTCTCGACCATTTTGCCCTCCTTTAATCCAAGCTTCGCTTTCTGCCTTCGGGGCTGTGTAATTTCACCATTGGAGCGGTATTAATACCCACGCGGATGAAGTGCGCAATTGTGGGTAATTGAAAGCTGGTGGACGCCGATCCTTCTCTTGCTGAGTTTCCGCTATTAGCACTAACCGACTGGAATGAAATATATTTGGCGACAGCAAAAGATCTGCCATCAGGCTCAAAGAAGTTGGTCAAACATGGGTGATGACTGCAATTCGCGCGGATCTGTACGCGGCGGCGGTCGTCGGCTGCATTGATCGCTCAGAATGCATGCATCAACCGGGGGAAATCGTGATTCAGTTGAACAATAAGTCCGCGCATAGCGGGTTTTCCCAGCGGCGGATACTGATCGCCGTTTTGTTGACCTTGCTGGCAGTTGCTGTTGCGCTTCCCGGGGCTGGCGGCCAGACGGCAAAACAACCTGCGAGTCAGGATGTGGACTTCGTCGTGACCGCCAACGAGGTTTCGCTCAATCTGGTGGTTCACGACAAGAAGAACAAGCCCGTCTTGGACCTGAAGCAGGATGAGATAGCGATCAGCGACAACGGCACTCCGGTCAAGCTCAACAGTTTACATCTGGTCAACGGTGCGCAGAAGAACGAGTGCCTCATCACGCTGGTCTTTGACCGGCCGGCGCAGTTGGCGGGCAAGAACCTGGAAACCGACCCAACGATAATGAAGAATGCGCGGGAAGCGGCGGGTAAGATACTCACAACGATTCCAGAGAAAGGTTTCTCCTTTTCGGTTCTCACCGTCGAGGAGCGGCTGCGGCTTCAGAGCGCATTCACATCGGATCGGAAGTCGCTTGCGCAGGCCATCAACTCGGCCACCGAGCCGAAAAAAGCCTGGCATGGCGGCGAGGCCAGCCCGCTGGAAAAGCAACTGATCACAGCAGCGCTGACCGGCGTCGGTCCGGAAGGAAAGGCCGTCGGCGCGCATGATCGCGCGCTGGATAAGTTGCTCTTCAACGCACTCACCGACTCCGGCAAGATCGCACAGAATCAGCATCTACGCCCCTTCCTGGCGGGTTTGCTGGCCTTGGCGAAATCCCAGCAGCAAATCCAGCAGAGAAAAGCGTTGATTTTCTTTACTGCATTTCAGGAAGAGAAGAACAACTTGCGCACAATGGAGGCGATNNCGCACTACGAGCCAGATGAGTCAGACGTCTGCCGAAGCCTTGGGCGTTGCAGGCAGCGTTCCGGCTGCCCCAGGCGATTTGGGTGCCGCATTCAACAGTTCGCGTCCTCTCGGCTACCTTTCTGTCGTTGATAACGCTAATTACAACGACGACATGAAATCCCTGGCTGTTGAAACAGGGGGCAGTTACATCTCGTACGATCACTTGCGGAAGTCGCTGGCCCAGATTCTTCAGGACATGACCACATATTATGTAGCGACCTATATTCCTCCCATCAAGGAATACGACGGGAAGTTTCGTCCCATCGCGATCAAGCCGCTGCGCGCAAGGCTGAGGATTCGCTCGCAATCGGGGTATCTTGCGCTGCCGCCTCAGAGCGGAGACGATGCCACCCCGCAGCCTTATGAACTGCCGCTGCTGAAGATCCTCGGCCAGGAGAACTTGCCCAAGGATGTAGCCTTTCGCACAGCGATCCTGAGCACGGCCGCGACTCCTGATGGAGAGGTCAGTACGCTGGCCCTCGAGGTGCCGCACTCTGGCCTCGAGATTCATGAAGACAGCAGCACCGGCATCCACTCCGTCAGCCTTTCGATCGTCGCCAATATCAAAGACAAATCGGGGATGATAATCGAGCACTTCAGCGCGGATATTCCGCGGCGCAGGATTCAGAAAGACAGCGACAGCTCGGAATTCGAAGCGATTTCGTTTCAGCGGCACTTTCTTGCGCCTCCAGGCGAGTACATACTGGAGGCGGCCGTTCTGGACCACTACAGCGGCAAGGCCGGCGCNNGACGACACCGCGGAGCCACTGCGCCACGGAGATGAGATTCTGACGCCGAATCTCTCCGGTTTACTGACGCCAGGGGCCAAGGTAATTTCGATCTTTTTGAATGCCCACTCCGCCCCCCAAGCGGCTGAGTCCTCCACCCTTAAGATCCAGATCTACCGGGATGGCAAGCCGCTGGGCGGCGAGCCGATGATTTTGCCTCAAACTCGCGGATCGGAATTCGCCTCCTATCTGACTCGCTTTTCGATCAACGCGCCCGTGAACGGCCTTTATGAAGTAAAAGCGGTTCTCAGCCAAGGCGGCAAGAGCGCGGAAGCCAGCACCACGTTCGAGGTGACGGGCGGCCAGCCGTCCGGCGACACAGAGATCGCCTCAGTGCTTGATGCGCAGCTTCCCCCTCATTCCTCCGGACCTCTGGCCATCACCATTCCGGCCAACCCGATCGAGCGCCCTTTGGTGCAGGAGATCAACTCAATCCTCGCGGATGCGACCAAATACGCAATGACTTATGGGGATTCCCTGCCCAACTTCATGTGCGAGCAAATGACCGATCGATATACCTATCGTGTCAATCTAGGTGGAACAGGCCAGTGGAATCATAAAGACGAGTTCGCTGAACAATTGACGTATTTCGAACACGAGGAAAACCGCACCTTGCTTGAAATGGAGCAGAACGGCTCCACCAGCAGCCATGACACGGAGAATCTTCGCGGCGCCGTCTCGGACGGGGAGTTCGGCTTTACGCTTTCTGGCCTCTTTCGCCCCTCGTCCAAGGCGGATTTTCAATGGAAGGAGACTGGAGTGCTGGGAGACGGCACCGTGCAGGTCTTCGACTATCGCGTCAGCCCGGAACACTCGACTTTCAATCTCCGGGCGAGCCTCAATGATGTCGTCACAGTCGGCTACCATGGCCAGGTGTATATCGATACCGTGACGCGAATGGTGCGGCGCATGACGAAGGAGGCGGACCATGTGCCACCCAAGTATCCCATCCAGGCGGCTTTGATCAGCGTGGACTACGACTTTGTGGTTCTCAACGACCACGACTATATGCTGCCCATCAGCGCGCAGGTCATTTTGAAAAGGGGAAACAGGCAGCTGGATATGAACGAGATCAGGTTTCGCAACTTCCGCCGCTTCGGTTCCAATTTGCGCATCCTCAACTATGTTCCGTAGCGAAACCCTGACCATCGGCATGCCCAACGCAGACGGAAAGGTGATGCAGGCAGAACAGCAGGTTTCGCAAGCATGCTCAGGGGCTGGTATGCTGCATAACCGTCATTCTCAAGGTCAGCCGCTAGTTACGGTTGAGGTAGAAGGAACAGAACGTCGCGTCTTCGACACCAGACGTTCTCTTTTCTGCAGAATCAATCACTCACAAGCCATAAGTCCAGACCAGCGTTATTTCCCGCGAATTCCTGCGCTCCGGTTGTCCCCAGGCAATTCCGCAACAACCTTCCTCAGTCGCCACAGGACCAGCGCCAGTGCAGCGAGGCTCATCTCCCACAGCGCAAGCGCAATCCGCACAACCCACCCCGGTGCTACCCCAGCACGAGCTAATTGGAAGGGCAGGAAATTCCAGCTGGTGATGTGAATGTAATCCCACGGATCCTCTTTCATCGCATCGCTGTTCAAACCCCACGCATCCATCTTTCCCAGCGCGAACGCGACCACGTTTTCAATGCGCAGGCCGACCACGAACGTTGAGTGTCCAATCGTCTCCATCTGGTAGAGCTCCAGCGACAACCAGAAGGCAACCGACGACGCCTGGATCACCAGGCTTGCGGCCATCAGCGCGACTCCAGCAAACCAAACCACGCGTCCGGTCTGTCTTCGATACGCAATCAGCAACGGAACTGCCAGCAGCGTAGCCAGCTCAACTGTCGTTGAAACGTAGCGATCGCCCCAGGCTGAATCCCCTGCCCACGAAAAAAAGCGTGCATAAAAGCACAGGTAAGCCAGCAAAAGCAGGGCCAGCGTGATCGTGTACGCCTTCACTGCGGGACTGAATCGCCGCCAGGCTACAGCGACCATGAGAATCATGAGGATGAGCAGCGGATCGAAGAGGAAGATCGACTTTTCCGGCGTGAAAAGTGCTCCAAAAATGCCCGTGTGCATTGACGAAGTGAATGGATAGTTAGCGGGCAACGAAGCATCATGCTGCCTGGCTTCCTGCGCCGAAACGCTGAGGTATGTGTTGAAGAACGATCCGAAGCGATAGAACTGGTAGAGCCGGTCAAGCAGGCCAAAGAACAGATAAACAGGCAGTGCCACCACAAGATAGCTACGGCAGCGGCGCCGGAGCTCATCGCGCCTGGCGCCCTCAAACAAAAGCACCAGCAGGATAAAAACCCCTCCGGCCAATAGATCCATACCGGTCGTAAGCCGAGTTAGTAGATTCAGCCCAAAAGCGCACGAGCCAATCAGCAGCGCGCGGCGGTTGCCTGTGCGAAGCCATTCGTATTGATAGGAAATCCCAATCAGAGTCAGCAGGTAGATATAGTTGTTTTCCTGCATATTCTGCGTGTAGTGCAGGTGTGTCGTCATCAGCAGAGCAGCCAGGACCCCGGCAACGGCGTGCGCGGTCTCGAATTTCAGCTGTCGCAGAAACCTGAAGCACACGAGCGCAGTCAGGACGCAAAGCAGAATGTTCACACTGTACGTCACAAAGATGTCGCGCACGCTCGGATCGTTGCCGTCATAGTTGGCGAATACCGGGATCTTTTCGAGATATGTCCCGACCACGTCTGCCGGCAGCATCAGCAGTGACTGACCAATGCCATACCAGCTCTGGAGTTTGCCGCCCCGGCCGTGCAAGCCGAACTCTGGATACTCCTCTGGAAGCACCGGCGGTTCAGAAGTCCAGAACGCATGTGCGGATTGCAGGCGATGCCGCGCATCAGACGTTCCGGTATCTCCCGACTGCACTGCGAAGGCAATCAGGCCTGCAGCCAGGGCGAGCAGGAAAAGTGGATGATCAAACGAGCGGCTCATAGGGCGATAACAATCCTCAGCATCAACTTGAGTTGGTCAAAGAACTCGTGTAGCGAACAGCACTAGTATGCGCTCCTGCCCGCTTCCCGCGTTTGGTTGCTGATGCATAGACCTTCAGCCAAATGAGGCCGTCAAGCCGTAGAAGCCTGCGCCGGCTCCAGAAGTTCGGCGTCGTTGTTTCGCACATTGCCCACACGATCGCTCACGGGCCAGGAGCGCATCTGCTCGGCAGGGAAGGGCCTCATCAACTCGACAGGGGGCCGCTCAGCAGGGTCCCAACCAAGCCAGCGGTCGTAGTCCTTCGGCTCAAGGATCACCGGCATCCGGTTGTGTACGGGTTCCATCAATTCGTTCGGGTCGGTCGTGAGAATCGTGAAGGTTTCAAGCGCTTCCTTGTCCTTCCCCTGCCACTTCTCCCACAATCCCGCAAAGGCGTAGGGCTCTCCGCTCTTCAGCCCGAAAGCAAACGGCCGCTTCGTTTTCTTGTCGAGCCTCTGCCACTCGTAAAAAGCGTCGGCAGGGACCAGGCAGCGCCGCTTCTTCAGGGCTTCGCGAAAAGCGGGCTTTGAGGCTGCTTCTTCGGCCCGTGCGTTGATGGTCGAATAGCCAAATTTGGCATCTTTCGCCCAGAAAGGTACCAATCCCCAGCGCAAAACGGCGAATTCCCGCTTGCCTGTGTCACGGTTTTGCCGCACGATGGGCTGCACGCTTTGCGGAGCGGCGTTGTAGCTGGGCGCAAACCATGGCATGTCTTCAAGCTCAATGCCAAACCATTCAGCCAAAAGGTCTTGCGTCGATTTTCTGGCAAATCTGCCACACATGGTTCCCTAAGCATAGCGCAAAATCTATGCCAATCCACACACAAGACTGTTGACAAGAGGGCGGTTCCCGATGGAATCTAGAGCGAACAAAAGGCGAATATGTCGTCCCGCTCCTCGTCTGCCCTCCGTCTCGAAATTGAACACGCCCTCGAACGTAGTTTCCCGGCGGCGCTGACCCCTGCCCACCGTACCATTCACGAAACTGTCGCCACCGGCATTGCTGAAGTAGACGAGCTCCTTGAAGGCGGCTTACCGGCCGGAGCCATCAGCGAGATCAACGGACCCGAATCCTCAGGGCGAACGACTCTTGCCCTGTCGTTTCTTGCCCAGAGAACCGCGGCAGGCCAGGTATGCGCATGGGTCGACGCGGACGATGCCTTCGATCCCGAATCCGCTGCGGCCAACGGAATCAATCTTCGCCAACTGCTCTGGGTGCGTTGTCGCAAGTCCGGCATCCCCATCCGTCAGCGACCATCCACAAAACCATTCGCGCAACTCGACCAGGCCTTGCGCGCTACGGATCTGTTGCTGCAGGCAGGTGGATTTGCGGCCATCGTGCTCGATCTGGGCGACACCGCCGTCGAACATGCACGGCGAATCCCGCTCGCAACCTGGTTTCGTTTTCGTCAGGCGGCTGATCGCGCACGCACCTGCCTGGTTGTGGTGGCTCAAGACGGCTGCGCGCAGTCCAGCGCCGCCGTTGCTCTGGAGTGCGCAGCTTTGCGCCCCATCACTGCCGGCGATACGGTACTGCGCGGCTTTCACTTTGAAGTGCGGCGTGAAAGGCAACGTTTTTCGCCCATTGTGATCGGGCAGAAAAAGCCGCCGGCCCGTGTATGGCCAGCCGCCGGAGCATGGGATATGGAGCAACGCGCATGAAGCCGGAACTCTATGCCTGCGTGTATGCCGCGGAGTTTCCGTCGCAGGCCATGCTGCGCCTGCGCCCCGATTTGCAGTCTCTGCCTATCGCCGTACTCGATGGCAGGCCACCTCTTGAAGAGGTCTGCTCCATGAATCGCTCGGCGCGGCGTCTTGGCGCATCGCAGGGCATGACCAGGCTTGAGGCCGAGGCACTCGTTGTTCAACACGGCGGGACCGATCAAGGTCTGCGTCTTCTCTCACGCTCCCTTGAAGGGGAGTCCGCCGCGCGCGCTGTCATGCTTGAGTGCGCGGCAATCTTTTCTCCACGCATTGAGCAGGCAAGTCAGGGCACCGCATGCGCGTTTGTCCTGGACATTGCAGGAACCGAGCGACTGTTCGGGCCACCAAGGGCTCTGGCTGAGCGTCTGCGCACGGCCCTGCTTGCCGCAGGCTTTCGTGCCTCCGTCGCAGTCAGCGCCAACTTTCATACGGCACGCATACTTGCCGCCTCGTCGCGGGGCATCACCGTCGTTCCCCCGGGTGAAGAGGCGCAGTTCCTCTCCGGTTTACCGCTCGCACTGCTCGATATGCAGCCAGATCATGCAGAGACGCTCGCAATCTGGGGTATTCGTACGCTGGACGAATTGGCGGCACTGCCACAGGATGAGCTGACGGCGCGTCTGGGGCAGGGCGCTACGACGCTTCGCAATCTTGCTCGCGGAGCGTACATGCATGCCTTTCAACCACAGGAGGCTGCATTCGCACTTCGCGAGTTCTGCGAATTTGAAACACCTGTTGAGCAGGTGGATTCGCTGTTGTTTGTGGGCGCGCGCATGCTCGACAGCCTCATCCAGCGAGCCTCCACGCGAGCCATGTCGCTAGCCCGCGTTGATCTGGATCTGGCGCTTGAGGGTAACAGCACTCATCGGCTCGTCCTTCGTCCTGCGCTTCCCGCCGTCGATCGCAAATTTCTGCTCAAGCTCATGCAGCTTGAGATTGCTGCCAGCCCTCCATCCGCGGCCGTGCTCTCGCTTGCGTTGAGCGCTCAAGCAGCTCAGTCCAGTAAAGTGCAACTCGGCCTGTTCGCTCCGCAAACGCCGGAGCCCTCGCGGCTCGACGTAACCATCGCACGCCTGAAGGCAATCGCCGGGGAAGATCGAGTCGGCTCGCCCGTGCTCGAAGATGCCCATCTCGCGGGCGCATTTCACATGACAGATTTTCGAGTGGAGCCTTCGCCAGCGATCGAAGGCAACCGTCAGCCGCGTATGGCTTTGCGTCGCCTGCGCCCTCCGCTCACCGTGCGCATGGTCCTCAAGGCAGATCAGCCCGACCTGTTTTTTGATGGACGCCAGAGTTACAGGGTAAGCACCTGCTTTGGTCCCTGGCGCAGTAGCGGCTGCTGGTGGTCTTCAGGAGACTGGGACAGCGACGAATGGGATGTATTGGCCCAGTCACAGGACTGCACGCCCCTGGCCTGCCTGTTGGTCATGGATCGCGCCAACTGCGAGTGGCGGCTTGAGGCCTTCTATGACTGAAGCGGATGAGTACGTCGAGCTGCATTGCGCCAGCGCTTTCAGTTTTCTTGAGGCAGGCTCCCAGCCTGAAACGCTCATTGAGCGAGCTGCCGAGATCGGCATGCATGCCCTGGCGCTCGCTGATCGCAATGGACTTTACGGCACCGCACGATTTCATACTGCGGGCGTGCGCTGCGGAGTTCGCGCTCACATCGGCGCCGAAATCTCAGTCGACTCTTTTGGCAACATGCTCACGCCGCCTGCCTGGCTTCCGCANNGGCTATCAAAATCTTTGTCAGCTCATCACGCGCCTCAAAATGCGCGAATCCACCAAGGCCGAAGGCGCAGCCACTCTGGAGGATGTCGAGGAGTTTTCCGCTGGCCTGATTTGTCTCACAGGCGGAGAAGGAGGACCGCTCGCCGCTGCTCTTGTCGAGGGCGGCAGCCAGGCTGCGTACAAGATCATCGATCGTCTCACAGCGATCTTCGGCTCCTCGCATCTCTATATCGAATTGCAGCGACACGGCCGCCGCGACCAGGAGTGCCGCAACCAGGCCCTGCTTGCACTCGCCTCGTCGTCGCGCCTACCAGTCATTGCAACCAATGGCGTCCGCTATGCGACTCAAGCCGACCGCGAGTTGTTCGATGTGCTCACCACCATTCGCAATCACACCACGCTCGACAAGGCTGGCCGCCTGCTGGC
>PLST01000033.1 GCA_003164255.1 Acidobacteriaceae bacterium
CAGACAATATCAACGTGTTGGAGAAGAGCGTTTGCGACTTCTTCAGTATCAAATCAATTGATGAGCAGCCACAATTGCTTCGTCATGCTGCTCGCAAATCGACTTCGTACGATAATTTGGAGCCATCCGAGTTGGCTTGGCTATTTCGTGCTCGCCAACTCGCGCAATGTGTGGCAGTGAAGCCGTTTTCGGATAAATCCTTCGCTTCTGCTCTTTCAACCCTGAAGAAGATGCTTCGCAGTCCGGAAGATACGCGACTGGTTCCAAAAGTGTTGGCCGACGCAGGGGTGCGCTTTATCGTGGTCGAAACTCTTCCGCAGACTCCTATTGACGGCGCTTGCTTGTGGCTAGATGAAAAGTCTCCCGTTATCGCGGTTTCCCTGCGATTTGATAGGATCGATGGATTTTGGTTCACTGTTCTTCATGAATGTATGCACGTAAAGCAGAAGGATGGCCTTGATGGGGGAGCACTCCTCGATAAGGATCTCATAGGAGAATCCTCTCGTCGTTCAGGCAAGAAGCCTGATATTGAACGACTCGCAGATGAGTTTGCGGCCAGCTTTACAATTCCGAAGAATGAACTCGACAACTTCATCTTGAGAGTTAAGCCGCTGTTTTCTAAAGCCAAGATTCAAGGCTTGGCGGCGCGCTTGGGAGTTCACCCTGGTATCGTGACGGGGCAGCTCCACCACAGCGATGCTATCCCGTATTCGCATAATCGTGAGATGTTGGTCAAGGTTCGTCACATCGTGACCGAGTCCGCATTAACAGACGGATTCGGAAGTTTTTTTGCAACTGCAATGTGATCCCAGAAGGGAAGAGTGTCTATGTCTTACACGGAACAGCTCCAGAACATCGTGAAGAAGTATGAAGCAGCGGGTCACCCTCTTCCTGCCACAGCACATGAAATCGCTCAGTGGGCTATTGAACAAGGGATTTGGGAACCGCAGCGCGATACTCTTTTGAACCGCTGCGCCGAAGAACTTGCCCGTGCTATGCGAGAGGAATACATCACTGATCCGCAAGGACGGCGAGTACGAGTCAAGCACGTTGCCATGATTGAAAAGGATGGTAAACAGGCGTCATTTTGGGCTGATATGCGCAAAGCGCCACATGGTCACATGGAGATCGCCTTCCAACAACGTCGGCAACAGATTGTCGGCGACTGCCGACAACTGAAATGGGATATGGATAGCTACAACCAGAACCACAACGTCGGCGAGCCCATTCAAATGGTATTTGACTTCACGCTTGATCTCGAAGAGATCGAGGCACTAGCTGCGATTGCCACTGTGGGGTAGTTCAGGGTAAACAGTGTCGTGCTCCTGCGCCACTAGCGGGCGGGGTGCCGGGGGCGCAGCGGGCGGTGGAACGGAAAGAGAAAGGCTGGCTAAACGCGGTGAAGGTTCTCCAGGAAATTCTCATTTGGTCGGCAGAGCGCCCGACCTGGCAACGCGATGCGCTGCGTCGTTTAGTCCTGAATGGAGATCTCTCCGACGACGACAGCCGCGAGTTGACTGAAGTATGCAAGGGCGATCACGGGTTGATCGAAAAGGTGGAGATCAAGCCACTTGCCAAGGAGCATGTACCGGATAGAGATGGGGCGGTAGCGGCGGTATCTCTCGATTCGATATTTCATCACAAGGGTGTCAACGCGCTCGCGGAAGATCAGACCCTCAAGTTCGCACCCGGCCTTACCATTGTCTACGGCGACAACGGTGCGGGTAAGACCGGCTATATCCGAATCCTCAAGCAGGCGTGCCGTGCACGTGGGCAGGAGAAGATTCTTGGAAACGTCGTATCTGGCGTTGCTCCACCCAAGCCGGTCGTAAATATCAGATATAAGGTTGGAGACGAGACGACTGTCCGCGAATGGGTGGGTGGTGACGCGGATGAATTCATCTCCCGCGTCAGCGTCTTTGATACGCAATGCGCCGCCGTTTATCTCAACGAGAGAACAGATGTCGCGTTCCTTCCTTTCGGGCTGGACCTGTTCGACAAACTGGTAAAGGCGTGTCGCGCCGTTCGCTCAAGGCTGGAATCAGAACAGCGCGCACTGAATACCAATGCGCTTGCTCCTATCGTCGCTCAGATTCCCCCAGGGACAGCGGCGGCGAAACTCGTCGGAAACATCACTTCGCTTACCAAGCCGGAGACGGTTCGGGACGTCACTCGGTTATCGACGGAAGAAGAAGCGCGGCTTGCTTTCTTGGAAAAGTCCCTGCAAGACTTGCAGGCTAACGACCCCAACAAACTTATTGCCCAGCTCAATATCCGCGCCGGTCGCGTGCGCGGGCTTGGCGAGCATCTCAGAGCATTGGAGAATGCTTTGTCTGATGCGGAGCTTGCGGCCGTGTTCAATGTTAGAACGGAAGGCCGCCGCAAAAGCGAGGAAGCGAAGCGTCTGCGCGAGGCGACGTTCCCACAGAGCCTGCTTCCCGGCACCGGCGGCGAACAGTGGAAGGCAATGTGGGAGTCGTCACGGCTTTTTTCCGAACAACAGGCGTATTCGGAGAAAGCTTTTCCGGTCACGGAGGACGGATCGAAGTGCGTCCTCTGTCAGCAAGACCTCGACCACGCCGCCGCGCACAGGCTCAGACAGTTTGAGGAATTCATCACCTCGACCACGGAAAGGGAACTGCGCCAGATTCGGGAGGACTTCGCTCGTAGGCGCAACGCCTTTACTTCTCTCAAGACAACCACGGACGCGATTGAGGAGACGATAAAAGAACTCCTGTTAGAGCACGCTTCGAAAGCGGATATTATCAGCTCCGTAATCGCGCAGAGCGAGAAGCGCCGCGCCACGGTCGTCGCGGCACTGACAGAGGACAGCAACTTGCCCCAGGATTGTGCCGCTCTCGCATCGGCATCAAGCGAAGTGCAGTCCATAGCCGTCGAGATAGACGCGCGCATCAAGTCTCTGCGCGAAAGTGCAAACACTGAAGCGCGCAAGAAGATGGCCGACGAAGCGCAGGAACTGCGCGCGCGTGTGGCGCTTGGGAAGCACGAGCAGATCATCCTCGACGAAATCGAGAACAAGAAGAAGATTGCCGCATACGGCCAGTGCATTGACGAAACGAAGCCCACCGCCATTACAGCGAAGAGTTCTCAAGTCACAAAGGCAGTCGTTTCAGTGCGCCTGAAACAGAGCTTCAAGAACGAATTGAATAATCTCGAATTCAATCATGTTGAGGTCGATCTGAAGGAGGTAGGCGGCGCGGAAGGTGTCTTCTATCACAAGCTCATCCTTACGCGAAATCCCGGCGTCGAAGTTCCAAAAATCGTAAGCGAGGGCGAACAACGCTGTATCTCGATCGCGGCGTTCTTTGCCGAACTGAGTACCGCTGATGATCCGTCGGCCATCGTTTTTGACGATCCGGTTTCCTCGCTCGACTTTGAATGGCGCCTCAACGTCGCGAAGCGCTTGGTTGAGGAATCGAAGCACAGGCAAGTCATCGTATTCACGCACGATGTCGTCTTTCTGTTGGCGCTAAAGCAATATGCCGAAGAGAGCAGCATTGAACCGCTTGACCAGCATGTCCGCCGGCAATCTAAGGGTGCAGGTGTATGCGCCGATGAATTGCCGTGGGTTGCGATGCCCGTCAAAGGAAAGATCGGCTTTCTCAAGAACCGCTACCAAGCCGCAGAAAAGCTTTCCCGCGACGGCAACCAAGACGCCTACGAATATGAAGCAAAATACCTCTACGGCATGTTGCGCGAAACATGGGAGCGTGCATTGGAAGAAGTTCTCTTGGGCGGGGTCGTGGAGCGTTACAGACCAAGCGTTCAGACGCAGAAGCTCACCCCACTCTCCGATATTACAGATGCAGACTGTAAAACAGTCGAAACAGCTATGACGAAATGCTCGACATGGTTGCCTGGTCACGATAAGGCCGCAGCGGCCCGCGCTCCGGTGCCAGGAGCCGCTGAACTTAAGAAGGATATTGATGCCCTTGAAACCTGGGTTAAGGGTATACGCGACCGTCGAAAGTAGCGCTCGACTTGTCTCTACGCGGCCGAAGCCCCTACACGGAGCCGGCGGAAGCGATGGGCCAGGGCCGCGTCCACGGTGTCGTTTAGGCATGGCGTTGCGCCAGCACGCGCCGAGGAGAAAGGTGCTGTAGGATATCAGCATCATGCCAGACGAAGAGTTGCCCGATCCCAAGCCGGAGATTCTGTATCACTACACGACGATCGACGCGATGATGAGTATCGCGAAATGCCGCAAGATTTGGGCAACAAACATCAGCTACCTGAACGACTCATCCGAAGGTGTCCATCTTCTCGGAATGATTCGCAAGCGGCTCCCAGAACTGCTCGAAAAACACCATGTCAACGACTCGGTCTTGGAACGACTCGACTACACCGACACAGAAATCGAGGATCGTCCCTTCATTGCATCGTTCTCGACGGATGGCAACTCGCTGCCCCAGTGGCGCTCCTATTGCCCAAACGGCAACGGCGTAGCCGTCGGCTTTCGAACAGGCAGCTTACCCGAAGGCATACAAATCGAGAAAGACGAGCCATCCGGATTTGGTTTCATCAGGATCGAGAAAGTCGACTACACACCGGTGAGCGACGAACTACCAATCGTCGATTCTGTGATAGCTGAATTAATCGCGCAAACCGATGAGATGCTACGGTCCTCTGAAGGACGCACCACCTCCCGGCTGGCAGCAGAGCGTGAAGACCAATTCGTAATCATCGCCCACATGGCAGCATGCTCACGCAAACATCATTCTTTCAGCAACGAAAAAGAGTACCGCCTGATCGCCGATCCGGTGTTCATGAAGGCCGGTCGCCTTCGATTCAGATCGGCCCGGTCGACTCTCGTCCCATATATCGAACTCTCGATCCTCGACGCAGACTTCATCGCCGAAGTAATCATCGGCCCTTCCAGCAACACCGAGCTTTCACTGCAAGCGGTCCGCGCTTTCTTTAAGCAGTTGCAGTTGCAGGTTAACGTCAATGACTGCCAGATTCCCTTCAGGGACCTGTAGCTGGTTGGGTGATTATTGCCCATCCCCTCGAAAAGGCCTAATTGGCCGCTTCAACTGTGCTGGACTTGGCAGGAATCTTGTCAGCGGCATGGTGCTCCGGCACCACTAAGAAGCGGGCGGGGTGCCGGGGGCGTCGCCTGCGGCGCCTGTTTCAGCCGGCGCGTTGCGACCGTC
>PLST01000167.1 GCA_003164255.1 Acidobacteriaceae bacterium
GCGAAGACAGAGTGGCCGTCCGCGCCTGCATCCGACACTGTCTCTTCGCCGCCGCTCGCCATCAGGTTGCGCGATTTGCGGGCGAGCATCCGCAGGATGACGGCCGACGTGCCGCCTTCAGGGCCGGCGCCCAGGCTGCGCGTGTTGGCAAGGTCGCCTGAGTAACAACTGTCGGAGATGACGAGCACGTGTCGAGCCGGCGCATCGCTCACTTCNNGCGTAGTAGATCACCAGGTTGTCGTTTGGCTGCAGGCTGCTCTCGTACTTGCCAAGCGCATCGAGGATGTTGAAGCGCGTGGCCTGCGCATCGAGCAGGTACTGCACATGAAAGCCGTAATGCTCCTCGAGGACCTTGCCAACGGCCCTGGCATCATTGACGGCGGACTTAAGCGGAGGCAGAGGCGCGTGATAGTCGTTAATGCCAATGACGAGCGCATAGAAGCTGCCGAGCTCGCCGCCGGCGCCCGGCTGCGGCTGCTCGGGCTCAAGGCCGCGCTGGGTCTGGGAGTGCGCAAGCGGGAGGAGAAGCACAGCGAAGAGCAGGGACGCACGGCGAGCGCGGCGAAATGGAAACGGAATACTCACCAAGGTCTCCTCGCGCTTTCACAGGGGGAAGCAGAGAGGAAGCCAGTGTAGCCGATGCGGGATTTGCAGGCGAAGCGTTTTCGGCAGGATGTCAGCAGACTAGAGGCGATCGGGCGTGAGGACGGCGGGCAGGGAGTGGACTATGGTGGCGTGGCTGAACTGGAATCCGGCGGCGACGAGGCGGGCGGGGTAGGCGCGACAGCTCGACAAGAGGGCTTCGTCAGCCATGGGCCCGAAGGCGAGGCGGAGAGCGGAGGCGGGGATGGAAAAGAAGGCGGGGCGGTGGAGCTGGGCGGCTAGCGCGCGGGTGAACTGGGCATTGGTGACGGGGTTGGGCGCCGAGAAGTTGAAGGGGCCTGAAAGCGAGTCGGATTCGAGGAGGAAGTGGATGGCTGCGAGGGCGTCAGGGAGCGAGATCCAGCTCATGTACTGCTCGCCTGAGCCGAGCTGTGCGCCTAGACCTAGGCGGAACAACGGGAGCAGTTTGCCGAGTGTGCCGGGGCCGGGGCCGAGAACGACGCCGAAGCGCAGATGGATGACGCGGATGCCGGCATCGATGGCAGGCTGGGCGGCGGCTTCCCATTGGCGGCAGGCATCGGCGAGAAATCCTTCACCGGGGTGGGAGGTTTCGTCGAGGAGCTCCTGGCCGCGATTGCCGTAGAAACCGGTGGCGGAGGCAACGAGGAGCGCTTGAGGCGGATGGCGGAGAGCGGCGAGGGCCGTGGCGAGGACCCGGGTTGAGGCTACGCGACTATCGAGGATTTGGCGCTTGAAATCGGGGGTCCAACGGTGACCGGCAAGATTGACGCCGGAGAGATGGACGGCGGCTGTGAGGCCTTCAAGGGCTTCAACGTGAGGAATGAAGGGGCCGGAGGCGGGGTTCCACTGGAGCTGACCGGGCAGAGTGGGAGCCGAGCGTACCAATTGGAGGACAGAGCAGTTACGGGCGGCCAGGGATTCCCTGAGGGCCGAGCCCAACATTCCTGAGGCGCCCGACAGGAGATAGCGGGGCGGCAGGGGAGGTGGATTGAGGGGGCCGATCTTGCGATCCTCCTGATGAATACAATAGCCGCGTCCGGGGCGGTTGGTTTAGCAGGACGTAAAAAATTTTTGATCTGGACAATAATTTGTTACGGGGCGCATCCTAGTGAATATGGCCAATCCCGCCGGAGTGACGAACGAAGAGACGCAAAAGACGCAGGCAGACCCGGAGACCGCGGAACGTTTTATTGCGGAAAAGCGGATCGGAGAGCGGATCCGGCGGCTGCGGCTGAAGAAGTCGATGGGGCTGGTGGAACTGGGCAAGCACACGGGCTTGTCGGCGAGTTTTCTCTCCCAGCTTGAGACGGGGCGCGTGGTTCCGACGCTCAGAAACCTGGCCCGGATTGCGATGGTGTTTTCAAAAGACCTTTCGCACTTTTTCGAGACCGAGCCTAGNNGAGTTTGTTCCGCTGGCAAGGACGCCGGAGCCCAAGGCGCACATGCATCCGGGGTTTGAGTTTTTGTACGTTCTTGAGGGCGAGCTGGAGCTGCGGCACGGGGACAAGGAGTGCACTCTGGACACGGGCGACGCGGTTTACTTTGATGCGGGGACGCCGCACTCCTACCAGTGCGCGGGAAAACGCGCGGCGCGGGTGATTATCGTGACGATGCACCAGCCGCCGCAGGCGATGCCGATGCGCGCCTCGAACACCACGCAGGGATTGCGCACGATGCCGGGGGCGAAGCCGGGCGCCGGCGAGGAGAAGGCTGAAATTCTCTAGCGAAGAATTCTGCTTTGCGTGAATTTCTCGATGCGGTCGGCGGCTTGATGTGCGCCACCGTATTTCTTCATCGATTGAGCAACTCCTTGCGCGGCGGAGCGAAAGCGATTGTCGCTGAGCACCCTGTTGACTGCTGCGCGAAACTCCTCCACATCGACGCGCTTGCTGCCATCCGGTTCAGGTGTGGGCATGACGACCTGGGCAGCTCCGAGCGAAGCCATCCGCCGGGCATTGCTTTCGCGCTCGGTGGCGGTGGGGATGATAACGGCGGGCGTGCCGGCGCTTAATCCGGAGGTGACGGAACTGTGCCCGCCGTGATGGACCATGAGATCGCAGCGGGCTGCCATGGCAGGACCGGGCAGGTAGGCCGCGAGATGGAAGTTGGCGGGCAGCGTTCCGAACTCGGGAGGCAGTTCCTGGTGACCCATGGTGAGCACGACATGGAAGGGCTGGCCGCCGAGCGCGTCGATGGCGGCGCGGATGACGACGATGGAATCGAAGGGATTGAGCGCTGCTCCTTCCCCGTTGTAGCGAGGATTTCCGGCATAGACCCAGACGAGGGGTTTGTCGCGGCTGAGATCCTGGACCCATGCGGGCAGTTCAGCATTGCCGCGCTGCCAGGTGATGGGACCGACGTGACGGGTGGCGGAGTCGGCGACGGGGTCGGTCTCTGGAGTGCCCACGATCAGGGAGAGATCACCGGCCATGAGATCAACGCAGCGGGCAAAGGGGCCAGCGCCATGCTCGCCAGCAACGCGATTGACGACGGCGACGGCGCTGCGCAGCGCGGTGGGCCGCGGCCTTTGCCACCATTTGAAGCCATCGCTTGCCGGATGGAAGTTTCCCTGGTTGACGGTGACGAGTGGGATTTTAAGGATGCGGGCTGCGAGGCAGGCGGGCAGATTGAAGGAGTCGACGACGACATCGGGAGCGAAGTCCTGGAGCAGCTTGATGTGCAGGGCGGTCATGGCGCGCACGAAATCTTCGTTGGGGAAGATGGCGGCGAACATTTCGTCGACGTCGTAAGCCTTGCTGGCGCGAGCCATGTCAGAACCGGGTTCGGGCAACGGAAGGTCGGGCATGGGGACAGGGTTCAATCCCGCCTCGGCAATGAGGGCCATGGGCGCGGGCGCGGGATTGAAGACGCCGATTTCGTGACCGCGATCGGCCAGCACACGAGCAATCGGCAGCATGCGCGTGGGTAGGCCAAGATCGTTCACCGGCATCATTGTGAAGAGAAACCTGGACATTGAACCTCCGAAACCTGGCTTGTGGATGGGGGCCCTGAGAAGGGGAAGCTGTGGATGAGATTGTAGCGAAGCCGGCACCGGCTGCAACCGGCCGTCGGATGGATTTGCTGACGAACGTACCTAAGAGTTACTGCTACTGGGTTGAGCCGGTGTCCCCTGCCGGAAGCATCTGATAGCTGACGAAGGCCAGGCTCTTGGAGTCGGGTGACCAGTTGGCGACGTTCATGGAACCGTCGCCACCGACGAGATTGACGAGGGTGCGGATGCTGTTGTCGGTTGTGGAGAGGATGCGGAGAGAGATGTCTTTGTTGGCGGCGTGGGTGGTGACGTCGGGCGCGTAGGAGATGAAGACGATCATCTTGCCGTCGGGCGAGGGATGTGGGGTCCAGTTGCGGAACTGGTCGAAGGTGACCTGTTCGACCTGGCTGCCGTCAGGATGCATGCGGCCAATCTGCATGCCACCCCAGCGATCGGTGTTGAAGTAGACCCACTTTCCATCGGGTGAGAAATCAGGATCGTCACTGAGGCCGGCGCCGGTGGTGAGGGCGGTCTCAGGTCCGCCGTCCACGGAGATGGAGTAGATGTTGCCGGAGCCGCGCTGCGGGCCACCGCGCGTGAAGAAGATGGTTTTACCGTCGGGCGACCAGCTGTGAAACCAGCCCGTTTGTTCAGTCAGGATGCGCGGCTCACCGCCGGTTGCGGGAATGATGGACACGCGGTGTTCTGGATGGCCGGGGTTGACACAGGTGATGGCGAGCCACTTGCCGTCGGGCGAGAAGCCGTGACTTCCGGAACAATTGGTGGCGGAGCCCGTGTCAATCAGTTGCGGCGTGCCTCCGGTTGCGGGAGCCGAGTACATATGTCCGTCCTGGTTGAAGACGATCGTCTTGCCGTCGCGGGACCAGTTGGGTGCCTGGGCATGAGCAGCCTGGGAGTTGATGACGATGGCGCGGCGGAAGTTGTCTTCGACGCCAATGGCCTGGACAGTGCTGTAGAGGACCAATTGCGCAGGCGTGGCGGGCGGCGCTAGCGGCTTGATCTCAATATTCGAAAAAGTGGCTTTCTCAGTGAGTGCGGGATTATGCGAAGAGAGACCGATGCCGACGTACAGGGGCGCATTGAGATGGAGACTGATGGATGCACCGACCTGGTGAAGCGGCTCGCCATGATTGGAAACGAGCATGGTGAAGACGTCGGCCCGTTTTTCGAGACGGACACGCTGGGGCGGATCGATGTTCAGTTCGATGTCCTGCGTGTTTGCGCCCTTGGCGCGGCGATACTGGAGTGCCGTCATCCCGGAGCCGTGCTGCGCGACGTCGACATAGGCAGAGTCGGCATCGAGCGACTGGCGGACCATGAGCACGGCCTTGCGATGCGGGCTGTGGTCGCCTGACTTATCGGGGAAATCGATATCGGCGGAGAGAGAGAAATCACCGGAGAGTTTCTTCCACGCGAAGTGAAAGCCGTCCATGGTGGACCAGAGGTTGATGCCGGCGGCGGTGAGGGTGCAGGCGGCGGAGGCCGGCGCACAGGCCAGCGTGCCGGGAGGAACAACGCTGCCAACGTCGGACTGGCCCTCAAAGATGCCGAGGGAGCCGGCAGATTGCGCGGCGAGCGCGATCGGGCTGAGCGAAAGCGCGAAGAAGAAGGGCGCAAAGAGGGCGCGGCGGAGCCTGAGATCGGCGATAAGAGAGATGGAATGGGACATGGAAGTTGCCTCCGGCGGCAGGGCCCAAGCAGATTCAGGTCTGGTGGCTTCCCCGTTCGCTTGGCCAGCAAAATATAGGTTCCGGCG
>PLST01000460.1 GCA_003164255.1 Acidobacteriaceae bacterium
TGGCAGATGCCGTGGGTGTTGATCTGGCGGACGGGCGCTCCGCTCGAGGCGAGGCGGCGGGCGTCGTTGTCGGTTTCAAGATCGCCGACCAGGGCAGCGACGCGAGCACCCCGGGCGCGGAGCTCGCGCAGGGTGAGCTCGAGGAACGCCGTTTTGCCGGTGCCGGGGCTGGACACGAGGTTGAGGACGAGCACGCCGGCGGCCGAATAGCGGGTGCGCAGGCCGGCGGCCAGTTCGTCGTTCTTTTTGAGGATTCCGCGGCGCAACTCGACGATTCTTGTGGTCATTACCTTTCCTCAACTGCTGGGTATTCGATGGGTGAGAAGGTTCTGGATTCTGCCGCACTCATTTGGGCACCGGAACTTCGTCGATCTCGATGGACTCGATTTCAAGCTCGCGCCCCTGGCGAAGGTCGGTGACGGGCTCGCCGCAGTGGGGACATCGAAAACTCTGCAGGCTGGCGAGTTCGCCATCTTTGCCGCAAGCGGCGCAATGGGCAACGACGGGGACGATGTTGACGACGAGTTGAGAGCCCTGGAGCGGGGTGCCCTCGACGGTGATTTCCCAGCAGAACTGGAGGGAATCTTCCACGACTGAGGCCAGGGCGCCGACGCGCAAGCGAACCTGCTGGACGCGTGCGCCGGGGTAGGCGGCGGCGGATTCAGTGACCGCTTCGACGATGCTGGCCGCGATGGAGAGTTCGTGCATGAAGACTCGATTTTACGCTTTGTAGATGTTGGGCACTACAAGCGGGGTCGGGCTGCCCGGTGGAGGGAGTGGGTAGGCCAGGCGGAGGGCGCAAAAGGGGGCTGCATTTACAATCGAAGAGTGCAAGCAGACGAGAACTCACAGATCATTCTGGCCGAAAACCTGGTGAAGGTGTATGCGGCGGGCAAGCTCGAGGTGAGCGCCGTGCGCGGGGTTTCGCTCGAGGTAAAGAAGGGCGAGTTTGTGGCCATTGTGGGTCCATCAGGCTCGGGCAAGTCAACGCTTTTCTACCTTTTAGGCGGATTGACACGGGCCAGCGCGGGGCGTGTGGTGATTGACGGCGTGGACTTTGCGACGCTCGACGACGCCGAGCGGACAAAACTGAGGAAACACCGGATCGGGTTTGTGTTTCAGAAGTTCAATTTGCTGCCGACGCTTTCGGCGATGGGCAACATCGAGATTGCGTACGAGATCAGCGGGCGCAAGGAGCCGCTGGACCGGGGTTACCTTGACCACCTGAGCGACATGCTGTCGATAAGTGGGCGGCTGAAGCACAGACCGGCCGAGTTGAGCGGCGGGGAGCAGCAACGCGTGGCGATTGCGCGGGCACTGGTGACGAAGCCGGCGATTGTGCTGGCGGATGAGCCGACAGGCAATCTGGACACGCAGAACTCCGAAGCGGTGCTGCACATGCTGATGCGATCAAACCGGGAGCTGGGCCAGACGACGCTGATGATCACGCACAACCCGGAGGCGGCGGCCGTGGCGAGCCGGATTTTGTATATGCGCGACGGGCAGATTGTGCGGGAGGAAAAGGGTTCGCGGGCTGGGGAGGCACTACCGTCGCAGGCAGCGGTTCAACCCGCGTGAAACAGGGCCGAGAGCGGGGCAAGTGGGGGCAAGGGCGCGGTTTGACCCAATTTCGGCGGCCCGGTATACTCTAACTTGCACTTATGCGGGAGTAGCTCAGTGGTAGAGCATCGCCTTGCCAAGGCGAGGGTCGCGAGTTCAAATCTCGTCTCCCGCTCCAATCCGCCCTCCGGTGAAAACCGGATTGGCTACGGCGGTTTGGAGCGAAGCAAACATAGTCCATAAGGCAGCCCTGCCAAGGCGCGGTACCCAAGTGGTAAGGGAGAGGTCTGCAAAACCTTTATGCGCCGGTTCGATCCCGGCCCGCGCCTCCAACACCTTCTAACAAGACTCTTGAATTGAACGGTCCTTCGCTGCGCTCAGGATTTCGCCTGCGGGCTCAAACGCCCGCATTACGGCTCAAGTTCGATCCCGGCCCGCGCCTCCAATTTTCCAACAACTTGCGAACCAACTGAGAATAGGGGCCGAGTGCCCCTGTGGGGGTGTGGGGACCTTTGCATTTTGGTTCCCTTTTGGCCCCTCATTGTTTCATCGCAGATAGTTTCTCGAAAGCTGAGAACTGTTGTTGCGCGTTGAAGCGCTCTAGCTGCTCCATAGCTTTCGCCTGGTGCTCCTGAGTAGGGCGGCCGAGCCGAGAGGCCTCTCTCTAAGTCTCAATCACCACATCCTCAGCGGACTCTTGCACCGAGGGTCTTCCATCTCAGTCTCCGCGCTATTGAACGGGCTCTTGCACCGAGGATCTTCCATCTCGACCACCAGGCCATTGAACTGGCCCTTGTACCGAGGATCTTCCAACTCAATCTCCACGCCATCGAACTGGTTCTTGCACCGAGGATCTTCCATCTCAATCACCCCGTCGTGAACGATCTCTTGCACCGAGTCCACTTTTTCTCCGCCATTGGCACAGGATTGTTGCTCGGTGAAATGATCGTGCAGAATCACGTTCATCAGCGATCTATGAACGCGGATGCGACCGTTGTATTCAATAAGGCCGAGCTTGCGAAAGCGATTCATGAAGAAGCAGACACGGGAGCGGGTTGTGCCGACCATCTCTGCCAAAGTCTCTTGCGTGATGGGAGGGATGAAGGGTTCGGGTTCACCCGGCTCACCAAATTCGGCCAGCAACAGGAGAATCCTGGCCAAACGCCTTTCGCTGGAGTTGAAAAGCTGATCTACGAGGTTGGCCTGGGTTCGCATACTCCGGGCCAGCAGGAATTTCATATACATTTCTGAGAGAGAATGCTCCTCGTGCATCACGCGGATCATCTCCTCCCTCGCGATTTGAAGCGCTGTGCAAACGAAAATGGCAGAGGCAGTGGCCAGGTGCAGCCCACCCACACTCGCGAGAGACTCCTCTCCAATGAATTCACCGGAGGAGAGCAGAGCGACCGTGGCTTCTTTGCCATCCGGCGAAACGACTGTGAGTTTTGCGCTGCCCGTTCGAAGATAGAAGATGGAGTCAGCCGGGCTTCCCTGCAAAAAGAAGACCTGCTTTGGCTGCAAGTGGACGACTTTTCGTCCCACTCCCGCTTCTTCCAGAAAGGTCGCGAGGTCAAAGGTCATGCTTCTCACCCCCGACACTTGATTGGCCCGTCCCGGATGCGGTCTTCACGGGAGCAGTTCGGCAGGGAATTCGACCGCTTCAGACTTGAGGAAGCCGGGATTGCCATTTTGGCTTCCCGGATGCACACCATCCTACTCTCATTTGCAATAGCTAGGGGATTCTTTGTCCTGGTTTCCCTTCACCAAGGGCGGGGAACTTTGATGACATGGAAACTCTCGGCGATCTGCGGTGATACTTAGTATTTCCAATGACTTACACAAATCGACAAAGCACCGCAATCGGACCCGGCAGGTCTCGAAAGCCTTTATGCGCCGGTTCGATCCCGCCCGCCTCCAAACTTTCCTTCTAGCTGCCGCCTCGTTCCGCTCTTGGAAGAAGCTCAAAGGAAACGTAGGCCCTCGCGATGACGGGTGGTCTGCTGCTTCTTTACTTCCCTATGAGCACAAACGCTCCCCAATAAAACGGCAGATCTTTCCCGTAGCGTTTTTTCACGGTTTCGCGTTCTTCCAGCTGTGCCTGGCGGAGGGCTTCAGGTTTGTCCATTCCGGCCAGCCACTTTGCATAAAACAACGACATCAGCTCCTCGGTCTCCTTGTCGGGGACCGACCACATGCTCATCAATAGGGACTCAGCTCCCGCCTCCTGCAATCCGCGCCGCAATCCGAAGACTCCATCGACGTTCAGCTCCTTTCCCAGTCCGGTTTCGCACGCGCTCAGGACCACCAGTTCGGTTCCTTCGAGATTGAGCTGGCTGGCTTCGTAGGCTGTCAACACGCCATCGTCCACGCCAGCCTCAGGCGCAGCGCCTTGCCTGACGCGATCTGCTCCAGCGAAAAACAACCCCGCGCGCAGCATGGGATCTTCATTGACATTGGCCGCGTTGCCCTCGGCCTCAGCCGCCGCTTTCAGCTCTTCGTCCGACAAGAAGAACCCGTGCGTGGCGATGTGGACCAGGCGCGGCCCGTGTGCCTGGGTTACGGTGTCCTTAAGGGCCAGATCGCCCGTATATTCGGTTGTCTGCCATCCGGCTGATTTGAGCAGCTTGTATACGGAGTCGACTTCAACCTGCGTCCCTGGCAGCGGATTGAGATCGGATCCCTTCAAGTCGCCACCGCGCGAGCTGAACTGCGCGGCGCCGGCGTTGGAAACCTGCGCTGTCGCTGCTGCCTGATGCGTCCCTGCGCCTGTCGCACCTCCCCTCAACTGCGCGATGGCCGCTTTTTGCTCGGTCGCCGTGAGATCGAACTTGGGGTTGCCGACCAGCAGCGCGCTCTTCGACGAAGCGACACGCGCGGGCAAGAGCAGGTCTTTTGTGCTGTCAACAATCCGCAGCTGAATCTTCTCCATGAGCAGGTTGCCGTCGCTGCCTGCCATCAGTCCGATGGGGATGGTGGTCAGCACTCCATCGGGCGAGAGATAGACACGTCTGGCTCCATTCAGCGCCGGTTCAAGCGGCTTCCAGAACGCGGCATAGGCCGCGCTGGTATTGGCGACCGTTCCCTGCTGCGCGGCCGAGGCAGGCGCCTCCGCCTCAAGTCCGCGCGTCTGCCCCACATGGTCGCGATATGCAAGAATGGGCCCTGCTTCAAGGTCTTTCGCCTTTCCGAGATTGATGAGGATCGGCTGTTTGCAATCGGGGGTGACGACGAGCGCGACGTAAACCAGGTCAGCAGTGGGCCCAAAGCCCTCGTCATAGGGGAACCGTGTGACTTCCACTGCCGACTC
>PLST01000060.1 GCA_003164255.1 Acidobacteriaceae bacterium
GATCGCAATAGGGCTGGTGTTTACCGCCAGTAATGCAACCGCACAGAGCGCCACTTCCGGCAGCATTAGCGGAACAGTATCCGACACAACAGGCGCAGTGATTCCCGGCGCCACCGTGACCATCACCAACACGGATCGCGGCGAAGATATTCGCGTCACCAAGACCAATGGCGCAGGATTCTTCACGGCAGAAGCTCTGCCGCTGGGCACCTACAAGGTGACGATTACGGATGCAAAATTCAAGACCGAGGTTGTGACCGGCCTGGTGCTGCACGCGGCGGACGAGCTTACCGTCAATCAGACACTGACGCCGGGCGGCGCCAACGAAGTGGTTACGGTGAATGCCACCGACAACCTGGTCAATGTGAATCTGGAAGATGCGACCTCGGCCGGCCTGATCAACAACGANNGGCTCTACAGATGATCTGACGCGCGGCCCCGCGGGACTGAGTGGCTCGTCGAGCACCGTGTCGTTCTCGGTAAATGGCGGCCGCAATACATCAAACGGTTGGACGATCGACGGCGCCGACAACCTGGACCGTGGCGCGAACCTGACGCTCTATACGTATCCCAGCCCGGACGCGATTTCCGAGTTCAAGAACCTGCGCGGCCAGTACAGCGCGCAGTTTGGGCGCAATGCATCAGGACAGATTGACGTTGTGACCAAGTCGGGCACGAACGCGCTGCACGGCAGCGCATATGAGTATCTGCGCAACAACTATTTCGACGCCAATACGTACTTAAACGATTTTCATGGTGGTCCTGCGTCGGCGTCTACGTTTGCGACTCCGGTTTACCGGTACAACGTCTTCGGATTCTCGGCAGGTGGGCCGGTCTGGATCCCCAAGGTATACAAGGGCAAGGACAAGACCTTCTTCTTCGTGTCCGAAGAGTTCCAGCGCATCGTCCAGGTGCTTGCAGCGCAGACGGCCACGGTGCCACAAGCTTCGGAGCGCAATGGCGACTTTACCCAGTCCGGTTATCTCCCTGCGACTGGCCAGCCTGGCGCTGGAGTGTGGACCACGGGTCCCATCACAGTTTGTACGGCGTTCACGAACAATCCCGCGACGCAAGTGAATACCTGCACAGCGACTGGGACGTCGGTTACGTCGGGCATTTCGCCGACGGCGCAGGCCTATATGAAGGACGTGTTTGCCAATGTGCCGGTACCGAATGTGGCCTTCAATCTGGCGCATAACGCGGACCCGCACACTATTTACACCAACTTCAAAGACATCTTCAACAACCTTGACTCGGTGGTGCGTATCGACCAGCAATTCGGGCAGAAGCTGAACGTCTTCTATCGCTATCTGCACGATACGTTCCCGGAGACGCTGCCGCAGGGCCAGTTCACGACGGTGTACATTGCCGGCGCGAACACGACCACGGTGGTGAATCCCGGCACGCAGCACTTGGCACACGGGACGTATGTATTCAGTCCGACGATGCTGCTGAATGTGGGCTATTCGTTCTCCAACGGCAACATCGTGAGCACCCCGTCCGGCTTCCTTTCTTCGGCGCAGTCGCCTGACGTCAAACCCACGCTCGTCTATCCCAACACTGTGGGGCTGATCCCAAATCTATCCATCGCCGGCATGACCGCGCTGAGCGGCAGCGTGGCCTATACCGACCACGGCACCAATCACCAGGCGTATGGCGACCTGACCAAGACCCTGCACAACCACACGCTGATCTTCGGCTTCTCGTACAACCACTACCAGAAGCTTGAAAACAACACCACCGGCACGCAGGGAGGGTTCACATTCGCAAGCGACTCAGGCTTCTCGAATGTGCCCACGAATAACAATGGCGGCGCGAACGAGGCGCAGGCATTTGCCAACTTCCTGACGGGCGATGCCAACGGAGGCTTCAGCCAGCTCTCGAGGGATCCTGTGACAGACCAGAAGTTCGCCCTGTACGAGGGCTTTGCGCAGGACAACTGGAAGGTGATGCCGCGGCTGACGCTGAACCTGGGCGTGCGCTATGGCTACTACGGCCAGCCGTGGGATGCAAACTTGCTGATGAGCAACTTCGACCCCGCCAAATATTCCGCTGCTGCGGCGCCGACCATCAACAACACCGGCCTGATTTGCATCGCTTCTCCGTGCGCCCAGACCGGCAGCAACGCTGGCCAACCGACGACGGCGAATGCGTCGGCGGACATCGTAGGGATCAACTATGTCAACGGCATCATCTACAACGGTCCGAACGCGGCCAACAACAACCAGGCTTCGCCCTGGGGAAACAAGGTGGGCCAGGCGCAAAAGACTAACTTTGCGCCGCGTTTCGGCTTTGCTTACGACGTGTTCGGCAACGGAAAGACCTCGCTGCGCGGCGGCTACGGCTGGTCGTATGACAACGCCGAGGTGAGTTACTACGAGACGACGGTGTTCGACAATCCTCCGGCAGTTGCTACTTACTCGGTGAGCCAGACAACGCTCGACACGCCGGCAGGAGGCGCAAATAGTGCATTTTCCTCCACGCCTGCGCGTATTCAGGGGGTTCCGCTCACATTCCAAACGCCGTATGTGCAGCAGTTCTCGCTGGACGTGCAGCAGGAATTGGCTCCGAAGTTCATGTTCGACCTTGGTTACTTTGGCGACCATGGAACCCACCTTCTGGGCGCGCTCGACATCGATCAGCCGCAACCGGGTGCGTGGCTGGGCACCGCGAACAGCGGGGGCAGTTACCTGGTGAATCCGGAGACGGCCAGCTCCAGCTGCTTCATCACCGTCAATGGCGTGAAAGTTCCGGCCAATATCAGCTCCACCTGCACGCGCGTGGTGAACCAGATTGAACCGTATCTTGGATACGGCGCGATCGATGCGCTGCGTACGATCTTCAATTCGAACTACAACTCGCTGCAGGTGAAGGCGACCAAGCGCTTCAGTGGCACCACATACCTGGACGCCAATGTTACCTGGTCGCGCGACTTGACCAACGCTCCGGCAGATTACTCCGGGTTCATCCAGAACGAGTACAACATCAACGGCGATTATGGCCGCGCTTCGCTTGACCGCAACAAGGTGTTCAACTTTGACGGCGTATTTGAAGAGCCGTGGTTCCGCGAGCAAAAGAACCTGATGGGCCGAGCTCTGGGCGGATGGGAGCTGAGCTTCATCTACACGATCGATTCGGGGCTGCCGTCCACGGTTGCAGCTAGCGCGGGAAGCACAGTTTTCTATAACCTTGGCGGCGCAGCAAGCGTCTACAACAACCTGACGGGTGGCGGCGAAGTGAGCGACAACGCGGGCCTGCACGACTCCGGGCCGACTTCGGACGGCTTGCGAGTGGACCAGATCGGCGATCCGAACTCTCCGGGGAACCTGACGAGGATTCACAGTAAGAACTACGAGGTGACGAGTGCACCATGGTTCTATTCTGGCGCATTTTCCGCTCCGGCGCCGAACAGCCCAGTTCCGGCGAATGCGAAGCGCGGCACGATTCAGGGCCCCGGATTCAACCGGCTCGATCTTGGCGTTCACCGCAACTTCAAGATCACAGAGCGGATGAGCTTCCAGTTTCGCGCCGAGGCATTCAACGCAATCAACCACGTGAATGTCAACTCCATCGGAACGACTGCGACGTCATCGACGTTCGGCGAAGTTACCGGATATCGTGACATGCGCATCATGCAGTTCGCCGGCAGATTCACCTTCTAACTTGAACGAGAAAAACCGGGTCGGCCCGCCTTGTTCCTTCAAAAGAGGAACGGGCGGGCCCGGCCCTGCTCTCTTGCAAAACACATGGTTCTGATCGTGCCGCCAAAGCAGGTATGCCACCATGGGATTGAACACGCTGCATCTGGTGGTGATCGGTTGCTATCTGGCCGGCGTGACGCTCTTTGGCTTGCGCTTTCGTAGCGGACAG
>PLST01000629.1:0-5919 GCA_003164255.1 Acidobacteriaceae bacterium
TAACCTGGAAATTCAATGAATTGGGTGTTTTGTAACCTGAGAATTTCCCATTTAAGAGGAAGAGGTTAATTTAAATTTCCCGAAAACACGCTAAAAGCGTGTTTTTTGCAATTAAAAGCAGGTATTTAGCGTCGTTTTGGCAGCTTTTCGACGTTATTTCGGCCTGTTTTTGCGCCTGTGGAGCCCGTGAAACTGTGAAACTGCGGATGGATGGGTCACCCCGGAGTTTGAGCTGGGATGAGCGAAAAGCAACGACAGATCCCCACTCGGCTACGCTCAGGGCAGGCTTTCGACTCCCCACTCGCTTCGCTCAGGGTCACTCGGGATGATCATTTGTTTCGGGTTTGAATTTGGCGGCAGGCTGGCTTTGGGTGCTTCCAAAGCCAGCCTGTTGCCCGGTGGTTATTTGCCGGTGCCGCTGAGAGAGATGGTCTTCGATGCGCCGTTGAGGGCGTTGCTGGTGATGGTTACGGTGCCGCTATAGTTCGTGTTCTTCGTCGTGGTTGGCGGGGAGAAGATGACGCTGATTGTGCACGTTCCGCCGGGGACGAGAGTGGTTGTGCCAGTGGTGCTGCAGGTGCCGGTGGTGAACGCGTAGTCGGTACCGCTGATCGACGGTGCGTTCAAGGTGAGATTTGTCAGCCCAGAGTTCTTGACGGTGACCGTTTTGGTTGCCGTGGCTGGGGGTGTCACCGTGCCAAAGCTCATGCTGCTGGAACTCAGCGAGATGAGCGGATCGACGATGGTGGCGGTTAACCCCACGGACTGCGGGCTGCCGGTGGCGCTGTCTGTGATGACCAGCGAGGCGTAGGGTTTGAGGTTATCGTTGTCGGCGCCGAACGTGACCTTGATGGTGCAACTGGAGTTTGCGGCGATCGAAGATCCGCAAGCGCTCAGGAAGGAAAAGTCGTCCGGATCGCCTGCCGAGTCCAACTCCGTGTTCGAGCCGGGAATCTTGATGCTTGAAATCTTAATGGCCGTTGCGCTGTTGTTCTTCAGAGTGAGGGTCTGCGAGACGGATGTATTGTTGGGCTGGTTGACCCAGCTCAGGCTTGGGGGGTTGATCGACAGCGTGGGTGGATTGGCGGTGAAGTTGGCTGTTACGGTAGCGGGCCCGCTCAACGTCACCGAGTTCGTACCTAAGCTGGCATTCGCACTCGGGCTGGCTGACCAGCTTGAGAATGTGTACCCGCTATTCGCACTGGCCGAAATCGAAACCGCGGTGTTGGCCGGTTCATAGACTGGAGCGGAAGGCGACACCGTGCCCGCGCCTGCCGGGCTGACGGCGGTGGTTAGCTGGTAGAGGGTGTTGAAGTACACAGTGTAGGAGGTTGTCCCCGCAGTCGCGGTCACCGATTCCGACGGCTGTCCGGCAACCGGCGAGCTTTTGAATGTGTATTCCGTTCCGCTGGATGGTGTTTGTGTCGCGGCGGAGAGAATATGCGTCGATCCGATCGTCCAACTCTGGGAGTAGGACGCGTAGGTTGTGCCATCCACCGTGAAAGAGAGCCCGGCGACGCTTGGTGAGATCGTTACGGTCTCAGTGCCTGGGTTTACGGTCAGCGTGAATGTTTGAACCGCGTTGGGAGAAACGCCGTTCGAGGCGGTAATCGAGAACGTCACCGATGTGGGCTGGGTGATGGTGGCAACGGACGGATTGACGCTGATGGTGGCTGTTCCAGTATTGCTAACAGTGCCAATCGTGAGCCAGCTGGGCAGGGCTGTGGTCGGCAGCACAGGGGCCAGGGAGATGGTGGTCGCTACTGGATAGCCGGTTGTCGTTACGTTGATCGAACCAGGAGTGCCGGCGGTGAATGTCAGGTTAGTCGAGACAGTCGGGTTCGTGATGGCCAGGGGCTGATCCACAATGATTGTGATGTTTTCAGTGGGCGACCCTGCGCCATTGGTCGCAGTGATAGTGACGTTGTAGGAGCCGCCGCTTCCGGCGCTTGGTGTTCCGCCAATCGTGGCGGTTCCATTGAGGTGATCCGTGAGACTCAGGCCAGGAGGCAAGCCGCCTGCTGAGAGGGAAGGAGCGGGGTAACCTGTGGTGGTTATTTCGAAAGACGTACCGTTGACGCCTACCGTGAAGTATTCGGTGGGTGTGACGCCGAACGCAGGAGGCGACTGCACGGTGTAGGTGACCGTCTGGTAATTGGTGTTCAAAGCCGAATCGGTTACGTAGGCAGTGTAAGTAAAGGAACCCGCTACGCTGGTGTCGAAGGTTGGGGGATAGCTGCATGAGCCGGCAGGGACCGTCAAATAAGGTCCGGTGACGGCCGTGCCGTAGTTGACCGCGCTGCAACTGACTTGAGCGGTCACCGCGTTTGAGCCAAGCGAGTAGGGGGTGTTAGCAGTAGGCGCCATGATGGTCACGGTTGGCAGCTCGTTGGGGGTCAGGTAGGTGACAACCCAGCAGGAGTTGGTGTTGCCGCTGGAGGCCTTTGCGCCGCCGCTGGTATCGGGGTCAAGGACGAAGCTGCTGATCTGGTTGCTCTGGAATAGTGGCGGCGGATTGATGCCCGAGAACGGAGTGCAGGGATGGATGGGATCGGGTCCTTGCCCTTTGAGGAGGCCGACTGCGGGATACCCGGTAGCCTCTGTTGTCCCCGCCCCCGCAACTCCCAAAACGGGCGACAAGGAAGTTGGTGGAAAATCGCTCAAGGTCAGGCTCAGGTTGTCGTTCGAACCGTCGTCGGTGGTGAGAAAGGGGAATTCGCTGCCCAGCGTCGCTGGGAACGTGCCAGCGCCGGAATCGCACACGCCGGCCGGCGGGCAGGTAAGTTCGAACATGACGGGCTGATCGATGCCCGGGCCCCCCGCGTTTTGATAGACAAAGCACTCAGCTCCGGAGAAGAGCGAGTTAGCCCGCACGAGAGCATTGCAGGCAGCCTGACTACTAATGGGGATGGATGTAACGACGGCGGAGACCGGGTTGCCGGAAGTCAGTTGTGCGTTGAAGTTGTAGCCGGTGGCGGTGTTTTGCACGTAGCCGCCCTGGAAATTGAAGTTGGTCTGACTGGTGGTAGTAACGATGCCGGTTGTGGATGCGCCTGCGGGCGTGAATACCCAGCTGAGGATGTTGTTGGCTTCGCTATGGGAAGTGACATCAAAACTGGTTGATGTTGCGCCGGTAAATCCGACCCAGGCCGTGGAGGCTGGCGTGGTTACCCCAATTGTCTTCATCGCGAAGGAGACGCCGAGGGGGAAGAGGTCAGTGCCATCGAGAATGACGTCGAGGCAAACCGGGTTTCCGGGGGCGGCGGCGCAGCCTGTCTGAGTATGTGTAGGCTGCGTTGTGGACGTGATCGTCACGGAATGAATATTGCCGTCAGCGAGGGTGGGCGCATTCGTATAGGTGAGGTCGTTTTCAGCGCCCGGCAGGTTGCAGCCCGTGTCAACGCAATTCGGGCTTGCATGGTTGGTCTGAATGGAAACGCTGTTTGCGGCTGGATAGAACCCCGGAGAAGCATAACTGGAGGAAGTCTTGAAGACGACGGCAAGGCTATTTGGGATTCCGCCAGTATCAGGAGCGCAGGAGGCGTAGTCTCCGTCATCGCCGAATCCAAGGCCGCAGCCGCCATCGCCCAAAGCCGTTGTTGCGGAATCCTGAATGACAAAAGCGAAACCGTCGCCAGCGCTGGCGCCGGGCGCCAACTGGAAATAAAACGTAGTGGAAAAGGAACTGCCAACCGGCTGCGGAGTGGTATCCCAGGCCGAGCCGGCCAAATTGATCGAGTCGGGGGTGAGCTGCAGCACGGTCAGGGGTGTCGCGACGGCAGCGGCTTCGGTTCCACTTGTGGGGCCTGAAGGGACAGCGAATGTGACCGTGAAGGAACCGGAGACAGGGGACTGAACGGGGAAGACGAGGGTGTTGAAGAACGGCGAACTTGTGAAGCCGGAGAGGATGACAGGTTCGCCTGCCACGAAGCTGTTTGACGTGGTGGCGAAGGTGACTGTGGCAGTGGGCCCGGTTCCGGAGCTGGTCCAGCCGGTGATTGAGGTGGCGCTGGCGACCGGCGCCAGAATGTTTGCGCTGGGATTGATGGCAAGGCAGCTTATTCCATTCACGCTGAAGTCGGGCGAATAGTTGGGAGAGGTTGGGCAGGTGGCCCAGGCGTTCACGTTCCCTGCAATGACCATGGACACGACGACCGCGGCAAACTTCACGATGTTTACGAGACCGAACTTCATAGTTCTCTCCCCTGCTTTTCCTGTGGCTGTAGCACTTTTGTGGCCATCTCTGGAGGCTCCCAGGCTCGCCCTGGAAGAATCCAGACAGCAAGCCGGCACACCATTGCCTTGCGCGCGATCGCTTGTTCAATTCGGAAACGGCTTGGACCCAGTTCTGGTGGGTTGCAGGAATGAGGGCTCGGCATCCGTGCCCGGGAAGAGATAAACAAAAGGAGAAGCCCAGGATCGGAAGGGAAGGGGCCTAATCTCAAACCATCCCGAGGGTTGACCCCACCAGGAAGTTACTAGAGTTTGCATGGGCGAAGGGGTTCATGTCAATGGGTTTGTGGTGAAATTTAACACGTTTGCAATAGGTGAAAATGTTTGCGCATAGAGGGTAAATGTTTGCCACACGGCCGGATGAGATGGAGAGCTGAGGGGCGGTTTGTTTGGGAATGAAAACGTTGTCATTCATCGACCAAGCGGCGATTGGCCTGGCTTTGTTTGGTGCGATTGTCAATCCGCACTTAACCATTTATCTTCACCTGAATGCTTCCCCTCAATGAGAACCTGNNCGCAACAGAAACGGGGCTGGGGGCGGGCGGACGGACGGGCGGCTTCAGGTTGCGATGGTTCAGCAGACATCGATTCCCGCGCTTGACGATGGCTTGACTGGAATGCTGGCCGCTCTAGAAGAGCGCGGCTACGTGGATGGCGGGCGTATTTCGGTGCATCGCTACAACGCGCAGGGCGATACTGCCACGGCGAACGCGATTGCGACCGAGGTGACGAGCGGGGACAACGACCTGATTCTTACGGTGTCGACCATATCGTTGCAGACGGTGGCGAATGCCAACAGGAATGCGACTCCGCCGCGCAAGCATGTCTTTGGCGTGGTGACCGATCCGTATTCGATTGGTGTTGGCGTGAGCAGGCAGAATCATGCAGCGCATCCGGCCTATATGACCGGGATCGGAAGTTCGCCGCCGGTTGCGGAATTGTTTGCGCTGGCACGGGAGCTGCGGCCTTCGCTGAAGAGAGTGGGGCTGGTGTGGAATCCGGCCGAGGCGAATTCGGTGGTGGCGACGCAGCTGGGGCGNNGCGATCTGGGTGAGCCCGGACCTGACGACCGGCCATGGGTTGGACGTGATTATCCGCAAAGCGAAGGTTGCGGGGATTCCGGTGTTCTCGTCGATTCCCACGGAGAAACCTTCAGGCACGCTTTTCGACCTGGGCGCAGACTATGAGGCGATTGGTTATGCAAGCGGGATGATTGCGGCCGACGTGCTGGACGGACGCGATCCGGCGAAGATTCCGGTAGAGGACATGATGCCGTCGAAGCTTCAGGTGAATCGGCTTGCTTTGAATGGGCTGCGGGATCATTGGGATTTGCCGGATGCGGTGGTTGTGCGTGCGGACGTGGTGGTGGATGAGAGTGGGCGACATCTCAATGGGGCGGCGGGGGCGAAGGCGGGAGCTGGCGGAGGGACGAAGTGATGAGCCTGGAAGGCTGCTGATGGAAATTACGCAACGACATGAAGGCGAACGGTTGGAGCTGCTGCTTGCGGGGCGGCTTGATGCGAGCTGGGCGGACCATGTGGGCAACACGATTCAGGATGCGGTGCGGGCAGGCGAGCACCACATCGTACTGCACATGGCGGGCGTGCATTACATCAGCTCTCTGGGCGTTGGCGTTCTTGTGAGGCAGTTACAGCTTCTGCAGACCGTAAACGGAAGCCTGACGAT
>PLST01000629.1:5986-11529 GCA_003164255.1 Acidobacteriaceae bacterium
CCGGTGAATTTTGCGAGCGGGTCATTTGGCCTTGGGCTGGGTGCGTTTGGAGAAGGATTTGCGGACTGCGAGAGCCGGTTCGGCGAGTTTCTGGCGGCTGCGGGGTGCGCGATCGCGCTGCCGACGAACGATCGACACAGCCCGCCGGATTATGTTGTTGAGCAGGGAGACATGGTTCCACGCGTTGAGACGCTTTATGCGCTGGCGGGCGCGGGGGATTTTTCTTCGATGGTTCGATTTGATGCGTTGAGCGAGGGCCCGGGGACAATCGGATTGTCGGAGTTCGTGGAAGCGTTGATTGAATTGTCGGGTTCAGACTTGATTGCGTTTGTTGCGCTGGCTGAAGCAGCGGGACTGGTGGGCGCTAGCCTGCAGCGTTCGCCGGCAATGCGGCCGCTCTCTCTCGATTTGCCGGACGTTCGCGACTGGATGCTGTTTACAACGCAACGGACAAAGGAACGCAGCCAAGTGTTGCTGGTTGGGGTGGCGGGGCGAAGGATTCCGGAATGCGCAGCTTCATTCATGCGTCCGATGAAGACGGATGCGAAAGTGATGGCGCACATTCATGGGGCGCTGTTTCCGTATCGTCCGGTTCAGCGCGGAGAGTTGCCTTATGCGAAGACGGTTGCGGAGATCTTCACGCATTCAACGCCGAGCACCGTATTGCATTTGATGGCGGACACGCGGCCATTTGAAGGCGTGGGCGAATCGGATCTATTGCGCGGCGCATGCTGGATGGGTCCACTACGGGCCATTACGGAAGGATGAGGGATCGATGACACTGCTGATCGGAGCTCTAACACTCGGACTGATTCTCGCGGTGCTGTCGCTGGGCGTGTACGTGAGTTTTCGCATCTTCAACATGCCCGATCTGACTGCCGAAGGGTCTATCACGCTGGGCGCATCGGTTGCGGCTGCGTTGCTGGTGAGTGGACACAACGCATTCGTGTCCACACTGGCCGGGGCCTTTGCGGGTTCAATGGCGGGCCTGGCCACTGGGCTGCTGGCCACGAAATGCAGAGTGAATCCATTGCTGAGCGGCATTCTCGTGATGACAGGCCTCTACAGTGTGAATCTTCACGTGATGGGAAAGAGCAACATTCCGCTGCTTGAGGTGACAACGCTTGCCGATTTGGCGGAGCGGTTGGGTGAGCGGATCTTCGGCGGCGAGGTAAACATCAATCTTGTCGGATGGACGGTGAGTGTTCGAGATTTGTCGATGTTCCTGGGCGTGCTGCTGCTGGTGACGGCAGTCTGCTTGCTGCTCTACTTTTTCTTCCGTACCGAGGTGGGCACCGCGCTGCGCGCAACGGGCGACAATCCACAGATGATCTGCGCGCTTGGCGTAAGCGTGGATACGGGAACAATTTTTGGACTGGCGATGTCGAACGGCTTGATTGGGCTGAGCGGCGCATTGCTGGCGCAGTTTCAGGGTTTTGCCGATGTTCAGATGGGAATCGGAATGGTGGTGCTGGGGATCGCAAGTGTGATCATTGGCGAGGCCCTGGTGGGATCGCGAACGATAGGGCTGTTGATTGTGGGGACGGTGATGGGGTCAGTCCTCTTTCGCCTTCTGGTGGCGATCGCCTTGCGATGGGGGCTGAACCCGAACGACCTGAAACTGATTACCGCACTTTTTGTCTTTGTGGCGCTGGTGATGCCGGACCTGGCGCGGCGATTGAAGATGCGCGGGAATCGAATCGAAGAGGCGGCTTGATGAGCATGCTCAAATTACATCGCGTCTCCAAGACATTCAATCCCGGGACGCCGAATGAGGTGCGAGCGTTGATCGACGTGACGCTCAATCTGGCACCGGCATCCTTTCTGATTGTGATCGGGACAAACGGATCGGGCAAATCGACTCTGCTGAATGCAGTGGCCGGTTCGTTCAAGGTGGACTCCGGAACGATTGAGCTTGCCGGCGAAAAGATCACTCGCTGGGAAGAGCACGAGCGCGCCAAGTTGATCGGCCGCGTCTTTCAAAATCCGTTCAGCGGGACAGCGCCGACCATGTCCATTGCCGAGAATCTTGCACTCGCGGCGCGGCGGGGACGGTCGCGCGGACTTGGGCTTGCCGTCAATCGGCGCATGAAGAACGAGCTGCGCGATCGCGTGCGCTCGCTCAACATGGGACTCGAAGATCGATTGGGCAACGCGATCGGAACGCTTTCAGGCGGACAGCGGCAGGCTCTAACTCTGCTGATGGCCTCGTGGCTGAGGCCAGAACTGCTGCTTCTGGATGAACACACGGCAGCACTGGATCCTAAAACCGCCGACCAGGTGATTCGACTTACGCATGACGTTATCGAGCGAGACAAGCTGACAACACTGATGGTGACTCACTCTATGCAGCAGGCGGTGAACCTGGGTGACCGGATTGTGATGATGTACAAGGGCAGGGTGCTGCATGATCTCGAAGGGAGCGAGCGAGCCCGCTTGCGTCCCGAGGATCTTTTGAGCCGATTCGAAGAAGTGCGCCGTCGCGAACAGATGGATGGCGCGGTTGCCGAGATGTTGACACAGGCCTACGTGTAGCGGGCGACAAAAACAAGGTTACCCAATCGTTGAACCTGATCACTCGACAATCAGACACGCAGCCGGTCTTGACTCCGATTACATAATGATGAATCCCGCCGGGGAATGGAAGGCATTCGAATGCTTACGCTAGAGAACTCGCATTTGAACTCACATTACGGAAGTACCGAAGAGTCGCATTTTTGGTTTCGATTTTGAAGGTGGCTTCGTTAACCTCAGGAAGCTAAGACCCTGTAGTCCTTCGCGCATTGCAATCTGAATTCACGCGCATTTGGTTCCCTTGGATATCCCCGTCTAGGAGCATCTATGCAAGCGGTGCGCTCATGCGGTACCCTGCCGAAGGTCCTTTCGCTTTGCACATTCTTACTCTTCGCGAGTTGCCTGATCACAAGCTGCGGCGGCGGATCCATTGCGGTTGACCTGGGCTCGATCGCTGCGATCTCCGCGCCGAACACTACTCTGCGCGTAACCCAAACGACGCAACTATCCTCAAAGTGGATGTCAGCCGGACAGCCGATCAGTTTTTATGTGAACGGAATTTTGGGTGGAAACGCAGTGGTGGGTACGATCAGCAGCACCGGGCTCTACACTGCACCCGCGATTGTTCCCACGCCCTATGCGGTCGAGATCACGAGCTCCGTTCCACGGTTTCCGACCGCAACGCCCGGCACAGTGTCAATACAGGTATGGAATCCGATCCCGGTGTTGGGCTCGGTAACGCCGACGGGATTTTCCGAGGGAACGACGACCGTTACTGTGAATGGATCGCAGTTTGTGTACGGGGCTGCGATCACCTGGAACGGCGCGGTGGTTCCGACGACGTATGTATCTGGCACCGAACTTGTGGCGCAGATTTCTGCCCCTAATCCAGGGACCTATCCGTTGCTTGTGACGAATCCAAATCCTGGGTCTGCGAACACAGCATCGATTTCGTTAAATGTGGGGCCGGGGCAGGTGGTGCTGCAACTGGAGGCTAACGCCGGGACCGATGTGCGTGTTTCGAATTCACTGAATTTCGGATTGTCTGTGAATGGGACGGACAATCCGGCGGTGACTCTTGCGGTGAATGGGGTTCCCGGCGGCAATTCGGTGGTGGGGACGGCAGTTTCAAACAAGGACGGCTCGATCACCTACACGGCACCCGCGGTTGTTCCGACACCGAGCAATATCGTTCAGCTTGCGATTACAAGCGCGGACAATCCTGCGGTCTCAATTGCGCAAAATGTTTCTGTGATGAACCCGATTCCGATTCTTACATCTGCTACGCCCATGAATTTCAATCCGGGGCCGGCTACGATTGTTTTGTCGGGCCAGAAGTTTATTACGGGTGCGCAGGTATTGGTGAACGGCGCGCCTGCACCGACAACATTCAACAGCGGGACGCAATTGACGACGAGCCTGGACTTGACGGAGCCGGGTAATCTCGACCTGCAGGTTCTCAATCCGAGCCCCGGCCCGGCGACCTCGGCCGATCTGATTGGAACTGTGAACGGGACGCCTCCGGTTCCGGTCGTCACTCCGCAGGACGCGGCTCGGTTTCTTGAGCAAGCCACATTCGGTGCAACCGATGCCGATATCCACCATCTTTCAATGATTGGTTTTCAGCCCTGGCTTACGGAACAGTTCAATATTGCACCGGTGCCGTCAGAGCCTGCTGTTGAACAGGCGCTGATTGTGAATAACCCGCCTTGCGCAACAGGCGACGTGAAGTGCAATGCGGCGCTTTTTGTACAAAACAGTGCCGATGAGAGCTTTGTGCAAGATGCTTTCTGGCAGCAGTCGCTGACGGGGAGCGACGAGTTGCGGCAGCGGGTGCGGTACGCGTTGTCGCAAATGTTCGTGATTTCCAGCGACAACACAACAGCCATTCAAAGCATGCCTCGCGGCGAAGCGAGCTACTACGACATGTTGGGCGCGGACGCATTTGGAAATTTCAGACAGCTGCTGCAGGATGTGACCCTGAGCCCGATGATGGGCCAGTTCCTGTCAATGCTGGGGAACGACAAGGGCAATGCGACGACCGATCCGGACGAGAACTACGCGCGAGAGGTGATGCAGTTGTTCACCGTCGGCCTGTGGCAGTTGAACGACGATGGCTCGCAGCAGCTTGACGGGACCGGGAAGCCGATCCCGACGTACTCAAATACCGATGTGATGGGACTGGCGGCGGTGTTCACCGGCTTCAGCTGGAACATACCTGGAGATAACAGCGATACAGCGTGGTCGAACTGCTGCCTCTATGTGGGGCAAGGTTTGGGAGAAGAGTTGCTGCCCATGCAGAGTTTCGCAAGCCACCATTCAACGGTTCAAAAGCAATTTCTCGGGGTCACGATTCCGGCATCGGGAAGCCCGGATCCAAACGGCGATCTCAAAATTGCTCTCGATACCTTGTTCAATCATCCGAATCTGCCTGCGTTCTTTTCAAAGCAGATGATTCAGCACATGGTGACCAGTAATCCAAGCCCTGCGTATATCAACAGAGTTGCGCAGGTATTCAAGAACGATGGCACAGGAGTTCGCGGCAATCTGCAGGCTGTGATTACAGCGATTCTGCTTGACCCGGAGGCTCGCGACTCAGCAACCGATATCGCCAATCCGCAATTTGGCAAGGTGCGCGAGTCGCTGCTGCGCTATACGGAGTGGGCGAGGGCATTCACCGCGCAATCGCGCACTGGTTCATTCGACATCGGCAGCACGGAAGATCCGATCTACGGGCTCGGCGAGATGTGGCTCCGATCGCCTACTGTCTTTAACTGGTTCAGTCCTGGATATACTCCGCCGGGCACGACGATCGCCGCAGATGGCCTGCTGGCTCCTGAGATGCAGATGACGAATGTTTCCACCGTGGTGGGGTACATCAATTATCTGCAAAACGCGATTGGCGGAAATGCAAACGGGGGCCCTGATGTTTTCTCGTCGTACGCAACAGAGATGAGTTTGGCGGCGACGCCAGGCCCTTTGCTGGATCGCATCAACCTGCTGCTGATGGCAGGCCAGATGAACGGCAC
>PLST01000629.1:11580-18244 GCA_003164255.1 Acidobacteriaceae bacterium
ACTGGGGGAGGGGATTATCGAGCGCTGGTCTGTGTTTATCTGCAAGGGGGCAACGATGGTCACGGCACCGTGATTGCCACCGACAGCGATTCGTTCACCGCATTTACGCAGGCCCGGTCGGGCGCGCCGGGGCTCGCCTATCCGCTGAACGAGTTGCTGCCGATTACGCTGAAGACGCCGCAGAGCGGACGAACTTTCGCACTGAATCCTTCACTTGGCGGGGTGCAGAATTTGTTCAACGCAGGGCGCGCAGCCATTGTGGCCAATATGGGCACGCTGGTCACTCCGGCGACCAAAGCGCAGATCAATGCGAATTCGGTGCCGCTGCCGGATTCGCTGTTTTCGCACTTTGATCAGACTGCGGCGTGGCAGGCTATTGCATCGAATCTTGGCAGTGGCGAACATGTGGGTTGGGGCGGCGCGGTTGCGGATGCAATCGAAGCCATGAATCTGAATTCAAATTCCATGTTCACGTGCATCTCCACGGCGGGCAATGCGCTCTTCCTGGCTGGACAATCATCGTTCCAACTCAACGTGACGCCTGCCGGCCCAATTCCGATTTATGGGTTGGCGCAGCCTCCGTTTGGAGCGCCGGGCGCGACGAATGCGTTGAGTCCGATCCTGGGGAACGATGAGACAAATTTGTTTGCGCAGGAGTATCAGACGGTGATCAACCGGTCAATCCAGGCGCAGTCGATGTTGACTAGCGCGATGGCGCCGGCGGGGACGGGGGGCGTGGCGAATCCTCCGCAGTATCTCGATCCGGTAACGACCAAGCTCACCGACAACCCGCTCGCTGCTTCATTGCAAACTGTGGCTCGCATCATTGCGGGGAGAGCCAGCCTGGGTGTGACAAGGCAGATCTTTTACGTGCAGCTGGGCAGTTTTGATACGCATGACGGCCAGGCGCAGACTCATGCGAGGCTACTGACACAACTCGGTTCGGCATTTGAATACTTTGATGGAGTGATGGTGAACATGGGTCTGAGCAACAGCGTAACTTCGTTCACGATTTCGGATTTTGGACGGACGCTTACCTCGAACAGCGACGGCACCGACCACGGCTGGGGGAGTCACCATTTTGTCGTGGGTGGTGCGGTGCAGGGACAGAATATGTACGGGCAGTATCCGGTGATCGGCTCGAACCAAGCCAATGATCTGGGCGCGGGCAGGCTGATACCGACGACTGCAGTGGAGCAATACGCGGGTACGCTTGCGAGCTGGTTTGGTCTCTCCGACGGACAAATCAGGAATGTGTTCCCGAACTTTGGGAACTTTGGCACGAGCCCTTACCTTGGATTCATGGGCTAGTAGCAAAGGCTGCGGGGAGGGCTCAGCGCATTCCGGCAAGGGATGGACGGTGCTTGATTGCATCGTCGATCAATGCGGTCAACTCGGCCAACTCCGCACCTTCCAATTCGCGGCGCGGAGGACGCACGGTTGCCTTGCCGACGCCGGCACGCTGTTCGGCGAGTTTGATCATCTGCACGAATTTGGGCAGCGTGTCGAGCCGTAGCAGAGGCAGGAACCATCTGTAGAGCTCGAAGGTTTCCTTACTTCGGGAAGCCATGGCTAGATCGAAGAGCGCGACGGATTCCTCAGGAAAAGCATTCACGAGGCCGGCGATCCAGCCTGTTGCGCCTGCGGAGATGCCTTCTACGATGGCGTCGTCGACACCAACGAAGAGCGCAAGCCGGTCGCCGATGAGTGAGCGAATTGCCGTGACTCGGCGCACGTCGGTACTGGACTCCTTGACGGCTACCAGATTTTTGTTTTCAGAGGTGAGCTCGGCAATTTGTTCGGGAATGAAATCGGTGCCATAGGCGACGGGGTTGTTGTAGAGCATGCAGGGCAGGGGAGTGGCCCGAATGACAGCGGTGACATGAGCCTTGGTCTCGCGCCAATCGCCTTTATAGACATAGGGTGGAAGCACCATTAGGCCGTTGCATCCGACTGCTGATGCCATCTTTGCCATTGCGACGGCATCATCGGTCGAGAGGCCGGCTATTCCAGCGACGAGCGGCGCGGTGACGGCGGACCGAATTGTCTCGAGAACGATCTTTTTTTCAGAGTAGGTCAGGGTGGGCGACTCGCCGAGCGAACCCAACGCGACGATGCCTGTGCATCCGGAATCGATCAGCCATTTCGCGCGCTTGGCGATGGATGACAAATCGAGGCTGAAGTCGGGGTTCATTGCTGTTGTCATCGCAGGCATGACGCCTTTCCAGATCATGGTTTCTCCTTTGGCGTAGCTTGAGGCTCTCGAATGAGTGTAGAGAGTTGAACGGGGTAAATGGGCGGACGCTTGGCTCCGCTTTCCCATCCGGTCAAGAAGTTAAGTGCAGCACCGCAGACTCTTCCCTGGCAGGGGCCCATGCCGCATCGGGTATAGATTCGTGCGTGGCGCATGGAGTGGTGCTGACGAAGCTTGCCCCAAGGAACATCTTCGCATCTGCAGACGATGGTGTCTTTCTGCACGAGATCACGAAGCTCGGGGCGTGGTGCGAACGCGCGGTCCATGGCGGCTGCGATTTTTCTGAGGGCGTCGCGCTTCGGAAACAAGGGTCTGGCGCTGGCTTCTTTTCCAGTTGCGGCGAACCCGGCAATCTGACCTTCGATCAGCGCGAGGTCAAGGCCGCCGACGCCCGCCGATTCGCCGACGCTGAAGACTCCATTTACTGAGGTTTTCTGCCATTCATCCACGAGCGCCTTGCCCTCAACCAATTTGCAGGCGAAGGCAGATTGCAGTTCAGTGTTCGGTATCAGATGAAATCCGCAGGCAAGCATGTCGCATGCGATGGTTTTTGTCTGAATTCCATTCGTCAACGTGACCAAGCGCAGGGCATCCTCGCCAGAAGCGGAGACTGGCCACCATCCATAGCGCAAGGGCGAACTGAAAAGTGAAGCGCGATAGACGAGAGCGGAGACAAGCAGGGTGGGGCGCTTGATCAGGGTCATGGCGAACGGAATTATCCGCCGCCATGACGCCTGATCGTAGATTCCTTCGATGCGTGCGCCCTTCGACTTGAGGAAGGCGGCGACTGCGAGAAGGAGCGGGCCGGTTCCTGCGACAAGGACTCGTTTTCCGTGGACAGGAAGACCGGATTTGACCAGCGCCTGGAGTCCACCAGGGGCAAAGACATTGGGAAGCGTCCAGCCAGGAAAGGGGAGCAGGAGTTCGCGTGCGCCCGTGGCGAGGATGGCGTGACGGAAGGCGATTTCGATGCTGCCGTTCTCGTTTTCGGCGAGGACGCACTTTTCACTGAGGCAGGCAACAGCGCGCGTTGAAAGCAGTTGCCTCGCGCTGCACGCTTGAAGACGGCGAAGCCAGGAGGCTGCGTCATTAACATGCGATTTTGGATTTGCAGGATACTGGATTGAGGCGCGCCAGATCTGGCCTCCCGGTTTTGGATTGTCGTCGATGAGAATGACGCGCGCACCCGACTCTGCGGCCGAGACACACGCGGCGATTCCCGCGGGCCCCGCGCCCACGACCAGGACATCACAGTCGAGTTCTATTCCCTTACTCATCCGTGTTCACCACCATGCCGTCTTTGCAATGCAGTTGGCAGGTGCGCTGCTGGGGCTGACCATCGACCGTGGCCCGACATTCAAAGCAGATACCCATTCCGCAGACGGGACCGCGCAGTTCTCCGTGGACGGACCGCCTGAATCCCGAGCGGCTCATCAGGATTGCGGCGGCAACCGTGGCGCCGGCCTGCACGTTCACTTCAGCACCGTCGATGGTCATCTTTACGAGATCAGGCATGGCACCCCTCGCCGAGCCTTGCCGGGAGATAGGGCTCGATTGGGATTTCGGTTGTTTGGCCGCTGAAGAAAGCCGACAGCAACTCGGCAGTCGCGAGGGAAGTGGTGATGCCGAGGCCCTCGTGTCCGGTCGCCAGGAAGATCGTTTCATCGCCGGGCCATGGACCGATGAGCGGTAGCTTGTCAGGAGTTGCTGCCCGATGGCCGGTCCAGGTGCGGATGATGGAGCACGAGGCCAAGCGGGGCATGTATTCGACGGCTCGCGCAAGCATGCGGCCAAGAATGGCGTGGTCAACTTCTGACGTTGTGTCGAATTGCCGGGAAGAACCGATGAGCACTTGTCCCGTGATGCGCGGTTGCACGTTGAAGGCGACCGAATCTGCAGAGAGAGTGTGAGCGCTCTTGAGATATCCGAGTTCAACGACCTGGTGACGGAGAAAGCCCGGATAACGGTCGGTAATGGCCAAGTGGCCTTTACGCTTTTTGACTGGAAGTCCAGGCGTAAGTTGGGGAGATCGCTCACCTGCGGCGTTGACGATTCTTTGCGACTGGAGGATGCGGCCGTCACGCAGGTTCACTACCCCTTGTCCGATGGAGATCACTTCGCTGTCTATTATGACGGCGCCATGCGAGGCGGCGTCCAGCGTCAAACATTGGGCAGCGATCGGCGCGTACAGAACGGCGTCGGATTGGACGAGAAGTGCGCCTTCAAGTTCTTGGCGGAGCTCTGGTTCAAGAACGGCGAGCTCGTTTTTTGAAAGGATCTGCGTGGAGACATCGTGATCCTGGTAGAGTGCATGCTTTCGCTCGACTTCGGACCTTTCCTCGCTATCGGCTGCGACCCAAAGCGTTCCGCATTTTTGGAATTCCGCGGTTGGCGGCAAGCGATCGGAAAGGGACAGCCACAGGTTCTGGGAGTACTTTGTAAGAAGAAACTGCGCCGGCGAATCATCCATGACAACGATGTGGCCCATGCCTGCGGCCGTTGCTAAAAGCCCTGCGCCGAGCGAGTCAATGAGTGCCACCTGCATGCCGTCTTTGGCGAAGCTCGCCGCGCAGGCCGCTCCAACAATTCCACTGCCCACGACGATGCAGTCATAGGTGCCAACGTTCATTGGGGGATTCCCATGCAATAAGGATCGGCTGGATCCAGGAGCAGATGGGAGTCCGCGTTGACGAAGGCTCTGCCGGCGATGCTGGGAATAACCTTGGATCCGTCAAGCCTGTAGCTGCCCTCGAAGACGCTGCCAATGATGCTTTCCTGGCGCCAGACCTCGCCCGGCGCCAGTTTTCCATCTGCGTGGAGGCAGGCGAGTTTTGCGCTGGTGCCCGTGCCGCATGGCGAACGGTCGTAGGCTCCGCCGGGGCAGAGGACGAAGTTTCTGCTATGAATGCCGGGCGTGGGAGAATCGGCGAACAGTTCAACGTGGTCGATTTCCTCGCCATTGTCCCCGGTGATGCCTTGCATGGCTAAAGCCTGACGAACGGCGAGGGTGAATTCGGTGAGGTTGGGAATTTCAGCCTGGATCAATTGAAAGCCATGGTCACCGACGAGGAAGAACCAGTTGCCACCCCAGGCAACGTCGCCGACGATGCGGCCATAGCCTGGTACATCGATGGCGATTCCGGCTTTGCTGCGGTAGCTGGGCACATTCTCGATGACGACAGAGCAGTCGCGGCGCAACTCCGCTGAGACGATGCCGACCGGGGTCTCGATTAAATGTCGGCCGGGATAAATGCGCCCGAGGAAGGCGAGCGTAGAAACCACGCCAATGGTTCCGTGCCCGCACATGCCAAGCACGCCAACATTGTTGAAGTAGAGAACGCCGGTTGCGCATGCCGGGTTCGAGGGCGGGAGCAGCAGTGCACCAACCAGAACATCGGATCCGCGGGGTTCGTTGACGACGGCTTGGCGAAAGGTGTCGTGCATTCGGGCAAAGAGAGAGAGACGCTCGGACAGGGGGCCATCGCCGAGGTCTGGTGCGCCGGCGATGACGGTTCGGGTTGGTTCCCCGCCGGTATGCGAGTCGATCACGTGGATTCTGCGAGGATTCATCGGGGTTTCAATCAAGTATAAGGCCGATCCAGTTAACGGGCTGATCGGTGTGGCGCAAAACAGGAGCGCTGACAAGAAACCGAGTTCGAGATGGGTGGTGCATCGCGTAATCCGACTGGGGCGGATTAAACAAAAGCAGCAAGTTAGCCTCCGCTACGCGGAGATCGCAAGTTGGCAAGTCAGCGGTGACGACTTGGAATGAGGTTTCATTCCCTTGCGGGGTGGCAACGACGGTGGACGACTATTCAAAAAAATGCCGGAGGATGCGGTTGAGTGACTCGGCTGCGCTGGCGTTTATTTCGTGAGCCCAGTCCAGTCGAGGACCACTTTGCCGGTATTTCCAGAGCGCATGGCCGTGAAGCCGGCCTCAAACTCGTTCCACGGAAAACGATGTGTGATGACCGGTGAAATATCCACGCCTTGTTCAAGCATGACCGACATTTTGTACCAGGTTTCGTACATCTCGCGTCCATATATGCCCTTGATGGTGATCATGTTGAAGATGACCTGGCGCCAGTCCATCAGGGATTCCTTCGCGGGAATTCCGAGGATTGCTATTTTTCCACCGTGGCTCATGTTGGCGATCATGTCGTGCAGCGCTTGCGCATTGCCTGACATCTCCAATCCGATGTCGAAGCCCTCTGTCATGCCGAGTTGCTTCTGCACTTCGGCGAGCGGCGTCTCGTTGGCGTTGATCGCGAGCGTCGCGCCCATCTTTCGCGCCAGGTCAAGGCGGAAGGGGTTCAGGTCGGTGATGACGATGTGGCGTGCACCTGCATGCCGAACAACGGGAATGGCCATGATGCCGATGGGACCTGCGCCGGTAATGAGCACATCTTC
>PLST01000629.1:18294-21760 GCA_003164255.1 Acidobacteriaceae bacterium
CAGTTTCGGCAGCGGCCGCAAACGACGTGCCCTTCGCCCGAGACGATGTCTCCCGGGAAGAAGTCATTTACGTTCGATCCCACAGAGACGATTTCGCCGACGAACTCGTGGCCAATGGCCATGGGCACCGGAATCGTCTTCTGTGCCCACTCGTCCCAATCATAGATATGTACATCGGTTCCGCAAATGCCGGTGTAGCGGACTCGCACGAGCACGTCGTTGATTCCGACTTTTGGTTCGGCGATATCTTCAAGCCAGAGGCCCTGCTCTGCCTTGCTCTTGACTAATGCCTTCATTCGCTGCCTCCGGGGTTGACAGATTGTGTTGTTTCAACGAAGGTGCCCAAATCTCGATCCTTGCGCACGTGATCGGCCGGAAACACCCGGCCGTGCATGACGATGTAGACTCCGGGGCCAAGAAGGCGTGAGGCCATCAGGCTCTCGGTCAGGTTCTGCAAGCCATCGCTGCCCTCAAAGCCAAGGGGCGTCATGGCTCCGGTAAGAACCACTGGAACATGGAGAGAAGGAAAAGTGCGTTGCAGGTAGAGGCCGGTCTCGACCATGGTATCGGTGCCGTGCGTGATGACGAAGGGATGACCTTCCGGTAGTAGCCGGGACATTTCCGCCACCAGGCCGACGCGATCTTCCTGTGTCATTTCAAGGCTGTCTTTGTTCATGATCGGGATTACGCGGACGTCGCAATCCGGGAGACGCAACCGCGTTAAATACTGACCAATCTTGCTGGCGCTGTTGTGAACCTTGCCAAGCTGCTCGGAGTAGACTTTCTCGATTGTTCCGCCGGTCGTGATGAGGTAGATGATTTGCATGATGGTCAGCGGTCGATGGCGGGAAAGGCGTGGCCCGGTATCGATGTCTCCTTGCAGAGGGACTTAAGATCAAGCGTAATTCTAACTCTTGTACCAGCTTGACGTGCAGACCGGAGGCTGCGGCGGTGAATCTGTCTTCAGTCGAAATCAAGGAGACGGTTGCCTCGACGGTGGCAATTGGATTCTATTCAATGCAAGGGATTTGTCCTAACCTGTCGATAGGAACGCTTGCCAGATGGAAATGATACTCCAATGCGCTGCTGCCCTTTGTGGCCAGGGGAGCGGAAAAACGGCGTGGACCCGTGCTAAAGTCGAATGGAAATGACACAGCAATCGACTCCAGAACAGACGCTGAGCAAAATTGGCGTTGAACTGCCGCAACTGCCGATGCCGGGTGGCAATTACTTGTCAGCGAAGCGGGTGGGTGAAGTGATTTACCTCGCTGGGGCAATTTCTTCAGGACCGGGCGGTGTGATTACCGGTACAGCCGGCGCCGGCAGTTCAGTGGAGCAGGGTTATGCGGCGGCACGGGCATGTACGCTGACGCAACTCGCCGTGCTGAAGAGGGAACTCGGGTCGCTCGACCGGGTGGCCGAGGTGATCTCGGTGAACGGTTACGTCAACGCCGTGTCGGGTTTTGCGGAATCTCCTGCGATCATCAACGGCGCCTCTGATCTTCTGGTAGAGGTGTTCGGGGAGGCGGGCCGCCATGTTCGTGCCGCCGTGGGTGTGAGTGCTCTGCCACGCAACGCACTCGTAGAAATCCAAATGACAGTGAGGGTGAAGGCATCATGACCGAGCACGCACTGGCGGCCAATCCGACGCACTCTGTTTGGAACCGCGCTCTAGAGCCGCGCCTGCGGATTGAGCCGGGCGACGAAGTGCAGATTGAGTGCGTAGACGCAAGCGGCGGCCAGGTACGGCCGGGCATGACGGCGGCGGAGTTTCTTAAGATCGACCGGAGCCGTATTCATGCGCTGTCGGGTCCGATCTGGGTTGATGGGGCTATGCCGGGCGATGTGCTTGAGGTTGAAGTTCTTGCTACGCGCCACAGCGGGTGGGGCTGGTCGAGCGTGATTGAAGGGTTGGGATTTCTCAAGGAGCGCTTTCGAGATCCGTATCTTTTTCACTGGCAGTTGGATGGGGAAAGCACGAGTTCGCTTGCTCCTGCGGTTGTTCCCTTGAGGCCGTTCCTCGGAGTGATGGGCGTTGCGCGCGCGGAGGACGGCGAATTTCGCACGCGTCCGCCCGGGCCCTTTGGCGGCAATATGGATGTGCGCGAACTATGTGCTGGGGCAACGCTCTACTTGCCGGTTTACAACACGGGAGCACTCTTCAGTTGCGGCGATGGGCATGCGGCCCAGGGTGATGGCGAAGTCTGCATCAACGGGATTGAATGCGCGCTGGATGTAACATTGCGCTTCAAGCTTCATAAGCAGCAGCCGCTCTCAAGTCCGATCGTTGAGGCCAGCGAGCAGGTTGCGCGTGACTCAAGCGCAGATGCGTGGATGGTGGTGGAAACGGGAACCGATCTGACGGCGACGGCGCGTGCGGCCACAAACCGTATGGTTGACTTGCTGGTGAGCCGCTGGGGATTTACTCCCGTACATGCGTACATTCTCTGCAGCGTCGCGCTCAGACTCAGGCTCAGCCAGGTTGTAAATGAACCGGTCTATACGGTGAGCGGCGCGATCGCGAAACAGATTTTGCCGGACAGGAGACTGTTCCCAGCCAGATGACGATCAACGATCCAAAGATTATGGCGGAGCTGCGAGCACTTTATCCGCGCTATGAGGAAGCACTTGTTTCAAACGATGTGGACACACTGATGGCTATGTTCTGGACGGGGCCGGAAGTGATGCGGTTTGGGGTTGCGGAGAATCTTTACGGACCGGAAGAACTTGCTGCGTTCCGCAAAGGCAGGCCTGCGGCCAACTTGGCGCGGAAAGTGACGCGGCTGGATATTGTGAGTTTTGGAGAGGATTTCGGCAGCATTACCCTGGAGTTCGAACGCGAGGGAGGCTCGGGTACTGTGAGGGGAAGACAAAGCCAGGTTTGGGTGAGACTCGAAGTGGGATGGCGGATCGTGTCTGCCCATGTGTCGTTGCGTCCGGCGAAATGATGGTGCGGATCGAGCGAGGGCAGCGACTATTCGGTGAGACTGACGACGAGCATTTCAACGGGCGCGCGACTGAAAGCGTCCTCAAGTTCCGCGGAGGAGGCGAAGGTGTTTCCGGAAACGGGGCGCGCCGGAATGGTGAAGGTCAACTGCTTTACTTCAAAAGGCCACGGAGTCAAGCGGAAATGGCGCGGTCCGATTGGCGTGACCTGCACTTCGGAAGTGCCTCCGCTGTTGAGAGGCAGTGGGTGCAGCAGGTTCGCTGGATCGGGAAAGGCCACGCAGGCGAGCAGAGAAAGATTGTCGCAGGCTTGCAGGAGGTGGAAGTGCTCCTGGATGGTCTGGTTGCCTTTCTCGATGGGATGCAGCGAATTGTCCGCAGAGATTTCCGTCATTAATTCATTTTGATAGTTGCGCAGACGATCGAGAAACGCGTCGAGGAGCACGAGCCGCTCCGGCTGAATGGTTGAGCGATCTGCGTGCGCCGTGAGCAGATTGTATGTGTGCATGGAGATAAGGAG
>PLST01000534.1 GCA_003164255.1 Acidobacteriaceae bacterium
CGCTGTGGTATGGGTTTGAGTCGCAAATTCTGAAGTTGAAGAAGCATTTCTAGAGATGGGCGGGCGGCGGCCAATGATGACGAGGAGCACCATGAGAAACACGGCGATGGTGGGCGCGGCCGACTGCTGACGACGCAGGCGAAAGATGATTGACGCGGCAGTGATCAGCGCGAGAAGGATTGCGGCAATGAGTGCGGGCGTGGCCGGCGTGACCGGTGCAGGCGCTGCCGCTACTTCAAAGACACCGAGCAGGAACACGCACCAGTAAGGGTACCGGGCTGGCTGGGCGATTTCGGCTGCGGCAATAGAGGCAGAGTTCAAGAAGCTTGGTTTTTACCTGTAACTGAAGATCTTGCTGACGCTGAAAAAGAGGAAGAAGACAGAAACCAACAAGCCCATGAAGCCATCCTGACTGGTCATCGTAGCCCCTCTTTCTTGCCTCATTGCTGAATGGGGGAAGGGGCAAAGAGGCGGAGTGCAGGTTGCGACAATCGAATGGAGCCCTTGCGGCGGACAGGGCGGCCTGCAAAAGCAATGCTGTCGTGAGGAAGGGGCACGCGGCTTTTCTTCTGTCCCACTCATCGCGAAAGCCGCGGTGGATGTGGCACAGGGCATTTTCGTCGGAAGTGCGCGTGGGTGGTTCTCTAGATCGTGTGACCGACGATGACGAAGAGGGCCATTAGAAAAAGGGCCAAGCTGGGCGCGGCGGACCGATGGCGGCGCACGTTAACAACGGCAGCCATGAGGGTTAGGAGCGCGAGTGCTGTGGCGGCGAAGAGCGCGAGCGAAGCTGGTTGGTTGGGGCCGAGAGGCGCAACGAGGGCGAGCGCCGCGACGATTTCAAAGATGCCGACGGCTACAACGGCTCCATAGGGAAGGCCGAGCGGGAGGCGCCGGTTGTCGGCTCCGAGGGCCTTGGGCCTGCGCCCGTAGCTGAGGATCTGCGCGAACCCGATCCATAGAAACACTGCAGCCAAGAGAAATTCCATTAACCGATCCAGATTTGTCATCGTCTTCCCTGCTTTTCTCTTTGAGCCGCGATCTGCGGACAAAAAGGTTGGATTAGGGCTGCGGCCGCAAATTGAGCCCTTGGACCTAACGAAACATAAAGTTTGCGTGAAGTCAACATGAAGATTGCATAAAGATGAAATGGTTGGCCGGAAATGCGGCGGGGCCGAGACCCAAGGCGCGGGAGCGAATGTTCTGATACGAAGACGCGCAACGAAACAAGGGGTTTCCGCGCTGACTGGGAGACGGACAGGCCGGCGGGGCGGCTAGCGCGGCCAGCGTTCGTAGACGACCAGGAGCGCCAGCAGAAAAACCGCGACGGAGGGCGCGGCGGACTCATTGCGGCGGAGATGGTAGATTCCGGCTCCGACCATGATGAGCCCCAGGCCTGTGGCGGCGAGGCGGATGAGCAAGTGGCCTTGAGCGAGTCCGGCGGGCGTGAGGGAAAGCGGGAGGACGACGCCGATGGCTCCCGCGATTTCAAAAATGCCGATGAGGGCGGCAACACTGGGCGAGATGCCCGGCGGGGCCTTGAGGCGGAGCTGGACCAGGCCAATGAGCCGATCGTAGGCAAACAGTTTTCCGAGGCCGGTGACCAGGAAGGTGACCGCGAGGATGAGTTGGGCAATCCAAAGCAGGGCGTTCATCGCTTTTGTTGCCTTTCGCGTGCGGCTGGTGATGCGAGGCCGCGCAATGCTGCGGAGATGATTGAAGCGCGAAATGGAGATGGGTGTCAAGGACGGGCCCACGGATTAGGGAAGAGGGATTAGGTAAGACACGATGCTCGCTTGCGGGGCGGAGGTCCGATTTATTACATGGTGCCGGTATTTCTGCATCAAAAGGGACAGGGATTCTTTTCATCGCGTTGTGACATCAGTCACCCGGTGGTGCTTGGAAGCACTGCTAGGCTTAAGGCAGCACGCGATCTTTCCCCAAGAGGTGCGCCATGATCAATACGACGGAGAACGAACGAGCAGGCCAGGTTCAATTGAGCCCGCAGATGCTGGCCACGATGAATGCCTATTGGCGGGCTGCGAATTATCTTTCTGTTGGACAGATCTACCTCAAAGACAACCCTCTGCTGGAGCGACCGCTGACGCTGGACGACGTGAAGCCGCGGCTGCTGGGGCACTGGGGTACGACGCCGGGACTGAACTTTCTTTACGTGCACTGGAACCGGCTGATCCGCGAACGCGGGCTGAACATGATGTATATCATCGGGCCGGGACACGGCGGGCCGGGACTGGTGGCGAACACTTATCTTGAGGGTTCGTACTCGGAGATTTATCCGCACATCGAGCAGAACAAGGACGGCATCAAGCGGCTGTTCAGGCAGTTCAGCTGGCCGTATGGCATTCCGAGCCACGTTGCGCCGGAGACGCCGGGGTCGATTCATGAAGGCGGCGAGCTGGGCTACTCGCTGGTGCATGCGTATGGCGCGGCGTTCGACAATCCCGACTTGATTGTTGCGTGCGTGGTGGGCGATGGCGAGGCGGAGACGGGGCCGCTGGCGACAAGCTGGCATGGAAACAAGTTTCTGAATCCGGCGACGGATGGCGCGGTACTGCCGATTCTGCATTTGAACGGGTACAAGATTGCGAACCCGACGATTCTGGCACGCATTCCTCATGCGGAGCTCGAAGACCTGATGCGCGGCTACGGATACGAACCGTACACGCTGGAGGGCGATGATCCGGAGACGATGCATCAGCAGGCTGCTGCGGTGTTCGACACAATGCTGGACCGGATTGCGGAGATTCAGAAGGCGGCGCGGGCAGAAGGAAGCGATCCGAATAAACTGGCGCGGCCGGCGTGGCCGATGCTGATTATGCGCACGCCGAAGGGATGGACAGGGCCGAAGTTTGTGGACGGCAAGCCGGTGGAGGGTACGTGGCGCGCGCACCAGGTGCCGCTTGCGGAGATTTATGAGAAGCCGGAACACCTGAAAATGCTGGACGAGTGGATGCGCAGCTACAAACCTGAGGAGCTTTTCGACGAGAAGGGACACTTCAAGGCCGAGCTGGCGGAAATTGCGCCCAAGGGCAAATTGCGCATGGGCATGAATGCACATGCCAATGGCGGCCTGCTGCTGCAGCCGCTGAAGGTACCGAACTTCCGCGACTTTGCGGTGAAGATTGAGAAGCGCGGCGCGAAGGATGTGGAGTCGACGCGGGTGCTGGGGCAGCTGCTGCACGCGGTGATGCAAGCCAACAAGGATACGAAGAATTTTCGCGTGTTTGGTCCGGANNTGAGCGAACACATGTGCCAGGGATGGCTTGAGGGCTATCTGCTGACCGGGAGGCACGGGTTCTTTTCGTGCTACGAGGCGTTCATCCACATCATCGACTCGATGGTGAATCAGCATGCCAAGTGGCTGAAGACGACGCGCGAGATTCCATGGCGCAAACCGATTGCGTCGTTGAATTATTTATTGAGTTCGCTGGTTTGGCGTCAGGATCACAACGGGTTTTCGCACCAGGATCCAGGATTCATCGATCACCTGTTGAACAAGAAGGCAGATGTGGTGCGGATTTATCTGCCGCCGGACGCGAACACTCTTCTCTCGGTCGCGGATCATTGCTTGCGCAGCCGGAACTACATCAATTTGATTGTTGCGGGCAAACAGCCGGCGCCGCAATGGCTGACGGCGGACGAAGCTGTTGCGCACTGCACGACGGGGATGGGAGTGTGGCCCTGGGCGTCGAATGATAAAGGCGATCCTGAAGTGGTGATGGCGTGCTGCGGGGATGTGCCGACGCTGGAGGCGCTGGCGGCGGTTTGCCTGCTGCGCGACAAGGTGCCCGATCTGCGCATCCGCATGGTGAACGTGGTGGACCTGATGACGCTGCAGCCGACTTCAGAGCATCCGCATGGATTGCCGGACGAGGAATACGATCAAATCTTTCCGCCGTCCACGCCGGTGGTGTTTGCGTTCCACGGGTATCCGTGGGGTATTCACCGGCTCACGTATCGAAGGCACAACCACGACAACATCCATGTGCGCGGATATAAGGAAGAAGGCACAACGACCACTCCGTTCGACATGTGCGTGTTGAACAACATCGACCGATTCCAGTTGACGCTGGACGCGATCAAGCGCGTGAAGCGGCTGGCGGGAAACGTGGGCGCGGCCGAGCAATGGTATTCGGAAGAGATTCAGCGGCACAAGTTGTATGTGGCCGAGAACGGGGACGATTTACCGGAGATCAAGAACTGGCGGTGGGCAAAGGAACTAAGTGGTTGCTAGCTCAGCCAACACAGTCCGTTTTTCATCCTTTCGCCTTTCTTCTGGCGAAAGGGCGGAAAACCCCACAGATCGTCATTTATGCGTTTTGAATTCGCGCGACTTTAGTCGTACCCAAAACGCGTGAGATCGGCTCGGAGGCTCGAAGATGCTGGTGAAGGATGCTCAGAGAGAGATGCGAGCTGTTTTTATTGGGGGCTTTTGGGGTCAGCTTGTTTGCTCGGTGCTCTGGTTGGCGTCGGCCGCACTTGGAACCTGGGTTACTTCCCGGGCCGCGATCACCGAACTGGTGATGGGTGGCTTCTTCATCTATCCGGCCGTTCAACTGCTGCTGCGTTTAAGCGGCAGGCCTTCATCTTTGAAGAGCGAGAATCCATTGGGACATCTTGCGATGCAGAACGCATTTACTTTACCGATCTGCATGCTGCTGCTTGTGCCTGTTACCGAGTTTCACCTAAATCTGTTTTATCCTGCGTTCATGATTATCCTGGGAGCGCATTACCTTCCATTTACTTTTATGTATGGCATGCGAATGTTTATTCCGTTGAGCGCGGTTCTTGTCGTGGGCGGCATTGCGATTGCACACTTCGTTCCGTGGTCATTCAGTTTGGGTGCTTGGATTGCGGGGGTGACGCTGTTTGTTTTCGCGTGGATTGGGCGCGGATTGGTGCAAGCTGAGATCCAGGGGTAAGGTGGCAATAGCAAATGCAGATCCTTGGATTCCTGCGGTGAGAGCGCACACTCCTTAGCGGGGTTCCCATGATCTCGCTTTTGAGACCAGGGAATCCATTACTTGATGACTCGCAATTGACTCACTTACTAACTCGTCCGCCGCGGCGGACACTAACTTCGAAAGGTACTTACCGATGCCGTCATTGCCTGTACTGGTTTTGAACAGCGGTTCTTCTTCAATCAAATTTTCAGTGTATGAGGCCGAAAACGGCGAACGGCGCAAGCTGCATGAAGGCGCGGTGGACGGGATCGGCACGGATCAAGGCAGTTTCTGGATCAAGGATGCTGATGGCAACAAGTTGGTGGATCAAACGCCGGCTCTGCCGAACCGGTCGGTTGCCTTCAGGCTGGTGGCCGACGCATTGCACTCCGGCGACTTCCCTGCCCCTGCTGCGATCGGGCATCGCGTGGTGTGCGGCGGGCCGACGGTGCAAGAGAACCAGATCATTACGCCCGCGCTGATCGACGAGATTGAGCGCTACACGGATTTTGCTCCGTTGCACACGCCGATTGCCGTCTATATTATGCGCGAGGCGCTGCGACTGTTTCCGGGCATCCCGAATTTTGCGATTCTCGATACGTACTTTCATCGCACCATGCCAGAGGTGGTGACGCACATGCCGATCCGCGAGGAGTACTCGGCGATGGGGGTGCGGCGCTACGGATATCACGGTATTTCGTACGAGTCGATTGTGTACCAGTTGGAGCCGAATGTTCCGGAGAAGTTGATTGTGGCGCACCTGGGCAATGGAGCTTCGATCTCGGCGATTCGCAACGGCAAATGTCTCGATACATCGATGGGATTGACGCCAACGGGCGGCATCATCAGCGGCACGCGCACGGGCGACATCGATCCGGGTGTGCTCTTGTTTATTCTGCGCAAGATTGCAGAGACGGAGCCCAGCGCGACGGCGGCTGCGGACAAGCTGGAGACGGCAGTGAGCAAGAAGGCCGGCCTTCTGGGGGTCAGCGGGCTTTCGAACGACATGCGTGATTTGCGCGAGGCGATCAAGGGCGGCAATGCGAAGGCGCGGCTCGCCGTAGACAAGTTTACATGGACCATTGCGAAGTGGATTGGCAGCTACGTGGCGGAGTTGGGCGGGCTGGACATGCTGGTGTTCACGGGAGGCATTGGCGAGAACGATATTGCTTCGCGCGCGGAGATTTGCGCGGGCCTGGGAACGCTGGGGATCTTGGTGGATGCGGCGCGGAACAACGTGCGCGGTGAAGCGACGATTTCAGCGGCGGGCTCGCCGGTGACGGTGCGCGTGATCCCCCCGGCGGAGGATTTGATGATTGTGAATCACGTGGTGCGGCTGCTGGGCTGATTTGAGCGGTGGAGCAGTTGTTCTACACTGGGAAGGTTCCTTCGGAGTAATTGTCGATGTCGGTTACTGCCTTGCCTGTTGGTCAAAAGCAACTTCCTTCACTGGCATTGCGCCGCTTCTCGTGGGGCGTGCTGGCTTATTTTGTTGCGGTGATTTTGTGGGGGACGCTGGTGCGCGCAACCGGGTCCGGCGCGGGCTGTGGCGACCATTGGCCGCT
>PLST01000304.1:0-1935 GCA_003164255.1 Acidobacteriaceae bacterium
CCGAGCGGCACCCGCTGCTCGCGCGGGATGGCAACGATGAAACCGGTAAGAGTTTCCGCGCCGCTGATCGAATCGATGCCTGAAAAGTGGAGCACAATGCCGCCTTTGTGCGGCCAGTGGGCGATCAGCTCGACTTCGCGCGCGGGTGCGCCGGCCCCGCTTTCACGCAGCAGCCAGAGCTGGCGTCGCTCTGCAAATTTTTCAGGGAAGTCGGTAAGGATGTCGGCGAAGACTTCGCCTTTGCGGCCCTGGGTGCGGCGGATGCGGGCCAGCCAGACCCATTCAGGGGTCGAGCTGCTGTTTGGCCGGCTTTGCTCCGCTGTGTGCCGCTCCGGCGTTGATCCCTGTCCGTCAGAGAACGCCAATTATTCGTCGTCCTCTTCAAGGATGTCGAGCGTGAAGCGATGGTGGAGCTTCATGCTTACGGCGCCAAGAATCGTGCGCACGGAGCGCGCGGTGCGGCCCTGCTTGCCGATGACCTTGCCTACGTCCTGAGGCGCAACGCGAAGCTTCAGCACCGTGTTTTCTTCACGGTTCACTGACTGCACTTCAACGGCCTCTGGCTCATCCACGAGGGCCTGGGCGATCTCCCGGACAAGCTCTGCGACTGAGGTGGGTGCCACCATTTCATTTTGGGTCATGCTCTTGCCCCTGACCAGATGCATTCAGATGCATTCAGAAATTGGCTGCCTGAATCTGTGCGCGAATAGTATCAGCACGCACCCGCTTTCGTCAGCAACTCTGTGCGCCGACTCAACTAAGCCGGCGCGAACCATGATCTACCCCTCGACGGCAAAGGGCAAGTGGAGAGTAAATCAGGCGGCAGCAGTGGCAGCCGGAGCCGGATTCTTGGTAACCAGCTTCTCCACGATCGGGGAGAACTTGGCGCCCACGCCGCGCCAGTAGGCGACGCGCTCGTGCTTCAACTCAACGGTTGCGGGCTCAGTGCGGGGGTTGTAGGTGCCGACCACCTCGATGGAGCGGCCGTTGCGGGCGCGGTCCTTTTCGATGACCACGATACGGTAGTAGGGTTGCTTGCGGGCGCCAACGCGCGCCAAACGAATCATCACCACGGCGATACGGTTCCTTTCAAATTCCAGTGCTCTGTTGCGGTCTTTTGGGATTTTTCCCGGCTGGCAGGCTTCGGAATCCAGCTTGCCCCGCCAAATAAATGGCCGGACAAGAGTGCCCAGCCGCACAAGACACAACACCTAAGTATCGCTGAAAATGGGCGGTTGAGCAAGTTTTCAGCCCCCGCGCGGACTATTTCGGCCCTGGGGGGACGCAACTGTAAGAAAGTTCATCCTTCGGGGACTACCTTGAATGTGAAGCAGATCCAGCCCATGAAAGACGCCGAGAACATCCGGGAAAGTCGCTTCGAGGAAGCCGTTGCGGCATTCGGCCCGGCGATGGAGCGGCTGGCCCGCTCCTATGAGGCCGACCTCGACGCCTGCCGCGACCTCGTGCAGGAAATCCTGATCTCCCTCTGGACAAGCCTGGAGGGTTTTGACGGACGCTGTTCCATGCGCACTTGGGTCTACCGCGTGGCGCACAACAAGGCAGCCTCGCACGTAAACCGGCAGATGCGCCTGAAACAGCGGACGTTTGTTGGCCTGGAGGATCTGCCGGAACTGGCTGACAAATCAGAGGGTGAGGACGCAGTCAACCAAGGGGATGTCCTCAAAAGGCTGTACCAGCTGATTGAGCGGCTCAAGCCGCTGGACCGGCAGGTCATGCTGGCCTATCTCGAAGGCATGGACGCAGCGTCAACGGCGGAAATCACGGGGCTGTCCGCGCGGAACGTGGCCACCAAGATCTTCCGCATCAAGCAGGTGCTGGCCCAGCGATTCCAGGAGCGCGGCCCAAGGCCCCAGGGCGGCGAGCAAGGAGGGTCCCATGAACAATGAATCCCCGCAGGATCGCAGGATGAGAGAG
>PLST01000304.1:1949-3409 GCA_003164255.1 Acidobacteriaceae bacterium
GGCTTTGCCTTGCTGATAGCCGGAATGGTTTACGTGGTCTGGCAGTTGCACGCCAGGGGCTCTTCGAAGACCCTTCCCAGAGATGCTGGTCTTTCGAGCTACGTCGAATTCCAGCGCCACGAACTGGAACGGCAGCGTGACGCGTTGGAGAGAGTGCGGCGCTGGTACCTGGCACCGCTTGTTCCGGGAATGGCTGTGCTGCTGATGGCATTCGGTCTGGCAAACCCGGGGCACGCAAAACAGATCTGGCTTGTTGTTGCAATTGAGGCTTTGGTAATGGGGGCAATCCTTTTTGGAATCGCAAAACTGAACGATGCCGCCGCGCGCAAGCTGCAAGATCAAATTGACGAATTGGAGGACGGAGGGCGTCAGGATTGACCCGTCCGATGCCAGGAGAAAAAAGAACTTCGGCATCGGCCTCACTCGATGCAGGCTCCGAAAGGAAGCTCCAACCCAGGCTGATAAAGTAACAGGAAATCGGCCCTTTTCTAATCGGCCGCTTCTAACCTCGGAGCGCGCAAGCAGTGAATCGCGAGTATCGCAAGTGGTATTCGGGCCGGCTCGGCCGGGAGATGGAGTTGCTCATCTTTGGGCACGCCGGACTGCCAGTCGTCGTGTTTCCCACCTCGGCCGGGCGGTTCTATCAGTTTGAAGACAACGGTATGGTGCGCTCGCTCGAAGAAAAAATCGATGCCGGAGCACTGCACCTCTTCTGTGCTGACTCCATCGACGCGGAAAGCTGGTACAACCGCCATGCGCCTCCGCGCTGGCGCATTGCCCGTCACCTGCTCTACGAGGAATATATCCTCCATGAGATTCTGCCGCTGGTACGCGCCGTCAACGCCCGCCGGGAGCTGGTGGCGCTGGGCTGCAGCTTTGGAGGCTACCATGCGGCCAACATTGCCTTCCGCCATCCTGACGTCTTCACCGGCATGGTCTCGCTCTCCGGCACCTTCGATGTCTCCACCTTTCTTGATGGCTACTACGATCAGGACTGCTACTACAACCTGCCCACGCACTACCTGCCGCAGTTGATCGATCCGTGGTACCTTGAGCGCTTTCGCCGCAACAGTTATGTGCTCGCGACGGGCTGGGACGACCATTGCCTGGCCCAGAACCAGCTCTTCGACCAGATCCTGGCCGTGAAGCAGATTCCGCACCAGTTCTACGTATCGGACGCGAAGAACTCCCACGACTGGCCGGCGTGGCAGCAGATGGTCACGATGTACTTGTAAGGCAACGGCCAGCGGCACTCGACAGATCGCGCGCGGCATCGTGCAATCAGTTGTGGACAAGCGATGTTGTGTCAGGGTAAAGATTGCCTTAGGGAGGGCCCCAGGTGAGCACGCAAAATCCCTACGACAGCTTTCTTGACGGTCGGCCGTTGGAGACGATTCTGACGGCGACCCATGGTGTCATCGCCTCATTGCTCTCCACCATGCCGCAGGACAAGTGGTCAG
>PLST01000304.1:3418-4724 GCA_003164255.1 Acidobacteriaceae bacterium
CCACTGCGCTGGATGCGTTTACTGCGCTTCGCAAATGGAACCTGCGGCTCATCGGCTCCGTCATGCCGGCCGCGGCAGACAGGCCTGCGTTCCATCCCGAGCGCGGCCCGCTCACCTTCCAGACCATCGTGGAGACCATGGCCGGCCACGATCTCAATCACCTTGCCCAGTTGCGCAAAATTGCAAACCCAGACCCGCCCGCATAAACGAAGAACCCCTTGGGCAAGACCGCGTCGCTCCGGCTGGTCCAAAATATCATCGCTTCGCAAGCGCGAGGCCCCATGGCGTCGAGCCCTTTATTTACCGGACTTGCGTGGTTGCGGCTTTTTGCCGGTCGCCGCTTGAGCCGCGGCATCCTGCGTTTTGTCTCCGCCATGATGACGGTTATGGTGCGCCAGTGCCTTCGCGATTGCTTCATCGGAGAGCTTGGTTGGGCTGCCAAGATGCAAAACATCGTCTGTGACTGAAGTGTCGGGTCCTGTTGTGTCCATGGGTATCTCCTGTCCCCGGATCGTCTCACTTGGCACCGGTGCCTGGGCTGCTCAGTTTTGCTCATCCTGGGGTGTAACCACATAGAACGCCCGCGCGCCGGTATGTGTGGTTGCACCCTGGTGCCCTGAGTCTGAAGCTCGTTAAAGAAGTATTCGTCGGTTTGCATCAGGGCACGACTTCAAAGGAGGGGAAAAAACTCCTGCGAAGCCCGATTAAGTGTCAGGGCACGACTTCAGTCGTGCCGTAGATCGCGCAAAACGAACGGGCTTTAGCCCCTGAGGGCTGTCTTTCGAGCCGCTTCGATTCGCCGAATCATCTAACGACTTTTAGAAACACCACCCTTGGGCCTGGCGTTTCGAAGGCGGCTGCGGCACCGCTTGTGGTGGTAGCATCAAAGATGACAAATGCAAACCAAGAAACTTAAGATCATTCCCCTCGGCGGGCTGGGCGAGTTCGGTATGAACTGCCTGGCGCTGCGCTGGGAAGACGACATTATCGTGATCGACGCCGGGTTGATGTTTCCCGAGTCGGAGCTGTTGGGTGTGGATATCGTCGTCCCCGATATCACCTACCTGATCGAAAACAAGCAGCATGTCCGCGCCATCATCCTCACCCATGGCCATGAGGATCACATCGGCGGACTGCCGTGGATTCTCAACGAACTCAAGGTTCCCGTTTACGCAACCGAGTTCACTCTCGCTTACGTTGAAGGCAAGCTTGAAGAGCACGAGCTGCTCGACGAGACCGAGCTAATCGAAATAACGCCCAAAGAAAAATTCACGATCGGTCCGTTCACCATTGAGCCGATCCGCGT
>PLST01000113.1 GCA_003164255.1 Acidobacteriaceae bacterium
GGCCAGTGTTCCCAGACGATCATCGTGCAGGAAATAGATCGTCGAGCCATTCAGCACCGCCACGGGTCGGCCGTTGAGATAGATGTAGTCGGCCTGCGCCACACCGGAGGCATTCGTCTCTTCCAGCAGCATGCCATTTGGACCGTATTGATAAATCTCTCCATAGGAACCAGAGACCGTTTTTATCAAGCGTTGTCCGAAGCCGTCGTAGGTATAGCTTGCTAGTGCTCCGCTTCCGGCGTTCACTGCCGAGAGTCGAGCATCCTGGTTGTAGCTGAGCGAAGTGATGTACTGGCCGCCAGGCGCTTGAATACCCGGACTCAGGCTGAAGATCCTGCCGTCTGCCGTGTAGCCAACCGCTTGCGTCTGCACGCCTCCCACACTGATTGTCGCCAGCAGATCGCTTCCGCTTCCATAGCCGTAGTTCGTGGTCGTGGCGCCAGCTGTCTGACTCAGCTGGTTCCCATCACCGTCATAGGTGAAACCAAAACCGCCGTAGCCGCCCGACGCAGTGCTCAGCCGCTGCAGACTGTCGTAGCCAAAGCTCTGGCTGTTGCCCGCAGTCACGGCATCGGTGATCGCTTGCACATTGTTCGTCGGATAGTAGGCATAACTCAGGTTCTCGGCAACCCGCGCCAGCCCACGCCGGACCGTACCCAGATCGGTGACGTTGGTGAGACGGTAGTCCTGATCGAAACTGCGTGTCTGCTGGCCCGCGCTGCCATATCGAAGCCCCGCGTCGGGACCGAACGGCTTATAGGCGATGCTGGACGCAACAAGCGTACTGGCGCCCCCGCTGGGCTGGGCTGAGACAGATGTGACCCGGCCCATCGTATCGCGCGTATAGACGACTGTGGCGCCCGACGGATACGTGATCGAGGCTATGCGATTGGCGGCGTCGTAAGCGTATGCGGTTGTCAGGGTAGCCGTGCTTGTGGTGCGTGCGTCCGTGAGCAGGTTGCCCAACTGGTCGTAGCTGCGGGAAAGCGTCCCGGCTGCATCCGCAACCGAAGTCAGTCTTCCGATGCCGGTCCCGTGCCCACTCTCGTCATATGTGTAGGCAACATTTTCCGCGCTGTCAGACGGGAAAGTCATCGTCAAAACCCTGTTCAGGGCATCATAGGTGTACTGGGTGACTGCCCCGGTGGCCGCGACGCGCTCAATCCTGTTGCCGGTGCTGTCATAGTAGTAGACTGCTGTCCCGGTGTTCGGGTTGCTTTCCTGAATCACGTCGCCGAATCCATCATAAACGTAGGCGGTCGCAACTCCGGTCGGGGCGGTAACGGTCAGCGGACGGTTATGCGCATCGTAGCTCGTTGCCGTGATCCCGCTGGCCGGGTCCGTGATTTGGTAGAGACGGTTCAACGCGTCGAACGCGCGCTGTGCCGTGTCCACCTAATTCCGGTGCGGAGCACCGTTGCGTTGCTCATACCTCCGATACTGCTGGGAGAGCGAGCTACCAGACCTGTTTTCAATGCGGCCTACTTTTTAACCTCACACGGCACTGTGGACTTGGCTATGATTTCAGAATGCCTTTCAGTATGGCCAAACACACTCTGTGATAGATGGCTTGCTAGCGAGGTACATTGACAGGGCTTTCCATTGTCATGAGGTACTCTGCATAGAGGACAGACACAATATTGTGTCACGAAAAGGGCTACGACGATTATGGTTATGCCAAGGAATAACGTTAACAGTTTCAGTGAGCCACTTCTGTTTTTGGCGCCTTGAGTTAACATGTTAATTCCCTCCCGGCGAGAATGTTTGGAAGTATCCTCCATCAGGAAACGACACACCTAGGCTCAAATAGAAATCAAGGAACGGGATGCTGATCCCATTCCATTGCCCGATAGCATTAGGAGCAGTAACTTGTGTGTTAAGAATATTTGCTAGCTGTTGTGCAAAGGATTTATTACCCCCTTTTCCTGCTCCACATCCGCGAATTACGATTGGTTGCTTTTTCCAATTCGGATCTTTCTGAATTAGCTGTGCCAGCTGTTGAGGTGTTAGTCCTGCGAGCGTACCAGCGAAATCACCGTTCGGGTAATAGTCACCATGCCCAGCAACCGAATAGTAACCGCTTGGATTCCAATTATTCGCATATCCGTATAGTGTTTGGTCGGTTGAGGGGTTGAAAAGATTCAGATTCGCAAGGCCGCTTGGATCCAAATTGCTAATCGGATTGTCGGCGGCATAACTATACAAATTGATTCCGCTTCCTGCGAACCCTATCGGGTCCTCAGAAATAAACCTCCCCGTGGTGGGGTTGTAGTATCTGGCGCTACCCTGCATTCCCAGCGGATCGGGCTCGATGTAGCGGCCCAGCGTGGGGGCGTAGTCGCGGAAGCCGTTGTGGTTCCAGCCGCTCTCGACGTCGAAGTACTGACCTGGGAAACGCAGGTTCTGCGTGACCGTGCCGCTGACGGACGAGGTTCCAAACGGCTGGTATGTGGCCTGCCATGCGATGTTCTGGTTGCTGTCGGTGGCCGACTGAGGCGTGCCTAGGTGATCGTCGTGCAGGTAGTAGAGCGTCGAGCCATTCAGCACGGCCACGGGTCGGCCGTTGAGATAGATGTAGTCGGCCTGCGCCACACCGGAGGCATTCGTCTCTTCCAGCAGCATGCCATTTGGACCGTATTGATAAATCTCTCCATAGGAACCAGAGACCGTTTTTATCAAGCGTTGTCCGAAGCCGTCGTAGGTGTAGCTTGACAATGCTCCGCTTCCGGCGTTCACTGTCGAGAGTCGAGCATCCTGGTTGTAGCTGAGCGAGGTGATGTACTGGCCGCCGGGCGCTTGAATGCCCGGACTCAGACTGGCGATCCTGCCGTCTGCTGCGTAGCTGATCGCTTGCGTCTGCACGCCTCCC
>PLST01000402.1:0-3221 GCA_003164255.1 Acidobacteriaceae bacterium
TCATCAAGGACAAGCTCTTCGGCTTTGTCAGTTACCAGCACCTGCACATCTCCGACCAGGAAACCGGCGACGAGCTTCTCGACGTGCCGCCGGGCCTGCGCGCAACGAACCGCGGTGCGTCGAACATCGCCCTGGCAGCCGCAAATAACTGGACGACCAACATCAACTACTCAGAAAACTACCAGGGTTTTGATCCGACCTACGGTGGGGCGTTCAATGGCTTCACTGCGAATGCAAACCCCGTGGCCCTGGCCCTGCTCACCGCACCAGCGATGCCGGGTGAGCCGGGAAACTATCTGGTTCCGAGCGCCCTTCCCACCGCCAGCCCCAACGTCTATTCGCCCTACAACGCCTTCCTTCCCGGCACATCGCGGTTTACTTCCGATCAGGGGGTTGCGGACGTCGACTGGAATTTGAGCTCCAGGGACCAACTAGCGGCCAAGTATTACTACCAGCATGACCCCTCGAGCTCACCCTACGCATATTCCAACGTGCCCGGCTTCACGGGCCATATGGATACCGGTTCGCAATTGGGCTCGCTCAATAACGTTCAGACCATCGGTTCGAACCTGAGCATATCTGAGACGGTCGGAGTTCTCCGCGAGAAGGTGTATGCCACCAACGATCAACCCTGGGCGCCCGGTCAAAAGAATACGCCGGCAGCCGGCATAACTTCCGCCTTCGGCAGTTACTTTTCCGGATACACCATCAACGACGCCATCGGCGATCAATTCGACTCTTCTACCGGTCCGCTCTATGGCCTGGTCGCACCTTCGCTTGCCATTGGCCCGGACGCCGAATACCAGGCCGAAAACACGGGCATGTTTCAGAACCGCATCGAGCCCTCGGGGACGGCGATCTGGACCAAGGGACGCCATACGATCAGCTTCGGCGGCAGCTGGTCTTATACGCAGTTGAATTTGCGCGACCGCCGCACAGGGACGGGTAATGTGGCTTCGCCCGACTTTGTCTCCTTCCTCGATAACTGGGTAACACCTTACTCGACGCAGAACTTTACGGCCACAACTTACCTTGAGGGCAATGCTAATCGCTATCTCCGCGCCAACGAGACCGGCTTGTTCGTCCAGGACAAGTTCCAAGTGACGCCGACCCTCAGCATCACGGGCGGCATTCGCTATGACTGGAACGGCGGCCTGTACGACAAGAACGGCTATCTCTTTAACTTCGATCCCTCGAAATACAGCTACAGCGTCGCCAGCGACACCATTACAAGTTCCGGTTTCATCATCGCCGGCAACAATAAGAACGGAACCTCCGGCGTAAGCAAAACCACGCTCACCGGCCGCCAGTGGGGCATCGCACCGCGCGTGGGCTTTGCCTGGCAGCCTTCCATGTTCCACTCCAAATTCGTGGTCCGCGGCGGCAGCGGCTTCTACTACGACCGTGGCGAACTGTTCACCTATCTCTCGCCGGGATATTCGGCGGGCGAAGTGGAAGGCGGCCCATACGGCATCATGCAAACGCCTCCGTTCGTCACCCAGCAGCATTGCTCGTATTCGTCTTCTTACAATGCAGACAACCCGACTTACCTTTACCTGAATTACATTCCGATCTGCGGCGGCGACTATTTCACGCCCCCTTCTCCCGGCTCTAACGATGGATACTCGCTCGCCAGCCCCTGGGGCTCTTCGCCGGGCGCCGCTCCTTCCAATCCCAAAGCCTCGGACATCAACTCATATCTCCCCAACGCCCGGGAAATTATCGACGGCACGGTGGGAAGCACAAACGGCACCGCAACCAACCAAGGCGGGCAGCCCTTCATTCTCGGTGTTTACAATCGCGGCAATAAGCTGCCTTACAGCATCAACTTCACGTTGAATCTTCAATACCAGCCGCGCAACGATCTGATGTGGGAGATCGGCTACGTTGGTAACCTCGGTCGCCACCAAGTGATTCCTGTGCCCTTCAACCAGGCGCAGATCGCCACCCCTGGCAGTCCCACTCATCCCGGCGGAATAGCCACTCAGTCTTATAGCTACGGCTACACGGTGCTGGATCCNNCGCGTGCCATACATCGGATATTCCTCAGAGTCCGAATCCTACACCGCAGCCGGCATCGCAGCCTATCATGCACTGACCTCGCATCTCGAAAAGCGGCTCAGCCACGGCGTCCAGGCCGGAGTTTCGTATACTTACTCCCACGCCACCGACGAGCAAAGCGGACTGGGACTTTTCTTCAACGGCAACAATCCCACCAATCTGCGCAGCGCCTACGGCTCGGCCGACTTTGACCGTACCCACGTGCTCAACTTCACCTACGGCCTAACAGAGCCCAAGCTCTTCTCCGCTGACACGCTGGTGGGCAAGGCGCTCAATAGCTGGGCGCTTCACGGGGTGGCCATCATTCAAAGCGGCCAACCTTACAGCATCATCGACTACTCGGGGGCAGTGGGCAGCATTTTCTACAGCACCTTCAACGGCATCACCAACCCAATTGTGCCGCTGAACTACGCCGCAGGCTGCACGCGCAAGAATGCGCTCACCGGCGCGAACGGCGCTTTCTACAACCCGACCACACAGGCGGGAGCAGCCCTGAAGGCCAGTTGCTTCACGCTGCCGCTGATCCCGGTTGGCACCATGGGCGTGCCCAACGGCGACCCTTTCGAGACCAACTTCACCACTGGCCAGCGCAATATTTTCCGCCAGTCCTGGCAGCGCCGCGCCGATGCTTCGTTGACCAAGGACCTGCCGATCCACGACCAGTTCATCCTCCACTACAGCTTTGACATGTACAACATCACCAACACCACTAGTTTCGATATTCCACAAAACAACGTGAACCAAAATCAGGCATTCAACAATGTTCCTACAGGGGTCGGCCCCGGCGGGGTTGCGCAGGCGGCGCCAACCAACAACTGCCAGACCAATCCTTATGGAGCCAACGATGGCTTCTTTAACTGTCCTGCGGGTCTAGGCATCACCAAACACGCCATCGGCAGCGCGCGCCAGGTTCAGATGTCGCTGCATCTGGACTTCTGAGACGCGCAACTCGTCAACTTCCAAAGGGCGACTCGCAACAGAGTCGCCCTTTTTCGTCGCGCCCGTTCAGGCACATTCACGGCCATGCGTCCTTGAACCCCGCAGCCCCTACAATCTCTGTATGACTGCCCTCCCGTGGACACTTCGCGCTCTTCGCCGAGCACTCGCCGACGGGACCACAAGTCCTTCGGAGCTGGCTGAGGCGGCGCTTGCACGCTGCA
>PLST01000402.1:3335-3601 GCA_003164255.1 Acidobacteriaceae bacterium
ATTACCGGCGAGAATGCGGAGTTTGGCGATTGCGTGCAGCCACGCGATGCGGGCGCACTCACCGGCGGGTCGTCCAGTGGAGCGGTGGCGAGCGTGCAAGAGGGTTCGGCGGTAGCCGCCATCGGCACTGACACCGGCGGCTCCGTGCGCGCGCCCGCGGCGCTCGGCGGGATGGCCGGCTATCGCGCCACCATCGGTCGCGGCGACTGGCGCGGCGGAGCGCACCTCTCCGTCACCTTCGACACCATGGGCTGGCTCTTCCGCGA
>PLST01000502.1 GCA_003164255.1 Acidobacteriaceae bacterium
GGACTGCGGGATCTTGCTCACCTCCTTTGAAAATGCACTGGGCCGTTTCGAAGGCTGATCCCAGACAAAATGAAATGGCAACATGGAACTCGCCGGGTCCTGGGCATTGACCACTCCAAACATGCTTGCAAGCATCAGCTCGGTCGCCGGGTTGGCCCGTTGCGAGCCAATGCTTACCATGGACTTCTTTGTCCCGCGTCCAATCAGTTCCGAGCTCCACGTACTTGGCGCGGCATTCGCTGAATCGGTGCAGAGCACATCCTCAAAATCGAGCTTGACGGTCCCACTCACCTTGTTGATGCTCTGCCACACCACCCGCATGGCATCGACATCCCAACGCGAAATGTCAGTTCGGCGAAGAGGCGGCTCAGACGAACTGTGCCGTGGCTGCGAACCAAGAAAAACCTTGACGTGATTATTCAGCAAAAGCGAAGGCATCAGGGCCGATGGCTCAAACAAGGATGCGAAGGTCTGCCGATACTCCTTTGTCAGGAAGGCCTCGAGAGCTTTCATCTGAGCAAAGCTGAGAGCTGCGTCTTCGCCTCGGGAAAGAGCGCCCAACTTCCGGCGATCGATCTTTCCAAGTCCTCCGCCGAATTCGACAAGCAGGGCCTCGAGCTTGTTCGGAGAGTTTCCATCCCTTGCGAACCAGTCCTGTAACAACCCCGCAAGTTTATTCAATGCTTCGGGCATGGGGCGCTCCTTTTCCATCAAGTCACCACCGGCCAATCTGCTCTGCGGGGCTTGGCATGAATTGACAGCAAACACTGTACCACAGTTTTTTTATTTGCGATAGATGTTACCGAAGTGTGCGTAAAATATTACTTTTCCAGCCCTCGGAGGCTTGTTTTTTTCCTTGACAGAATTTGCCACATGTCGTCGATATCCACTTCCTGTTCCGTCATATTTTGTCAATGGTTGGCGGCCTCCGCTGCCAAGGGTTGACAACGTCTGCGTCCGAATCCTGACCCGCGCGGCAGTCAGCTCATGGCAAAACCTTCTGTTGTCAGCGGCGCATCAGTGGGCGCAGTGTCTTTAGGTGGCTCGAAGAAAAATCACGGGAGGTTGCCATGTTTTCCTCGGTTAGCTTGCCTCATCTCTCCACTGTAATTGCTGAAGCCGCGGAGCGTGGATACGTGTTGCGCATGCGCGTTCCCTTCGCGCCTTTTTATTCCCCATTCGACGCCGCTCCGCGTTGTTCGCAGCGAATCGGCTTGAAGGAATCGCTGGAACTGGAGCGTGTTTGCCGCGAGGTTTCAAGAAATGCGATCTTCTCTTGCGTCCTTGGGGAAGGCAAATGGCTTGTCGTGCCGGTTCTGAGCCCCTACGGGCCGGAAGGACACGTGATGATGATCGAAACCAGGGCGAGCCGCTACCTGCCAACTCTTGAGAGTATTCCAGACGAGGAAGGCGACGAGCTGCTTGGACTGGCCTCTTCCATCCTTGTAGAGACCACGCGCCTGAACGGCGACGGCACGATCAACCTGGGCTACAACGCTTCCCCCCTGGGCCATGGAGAGGAGGAGGAGAAATACGGCGGCATGCAGTCAATCGCCACCAAGTTCCATCTCCAGATCTGGGGCTGGCCTCCTGAGCCTGACTTTTCAGGCGAGGCCCAATACAACGATTACCGCGCCTCATGGATTCCCATCAGTCAACTTACTGACGTGCAGAGATCAATCCTGATTGCGAACGGTTATGGAGTTGAATTCGGCAAGCTGCTGGCCAATGCAATTCGCCGCGAGTTCGCCGGCCGCCAACCTGGGCCTTCGCACCTTCTCGATTTCGCGCGTTGGACCTATGACGCGCGCGGCATTGTGGCGCCCTTCGAGTGCTCCGTTCTCGAACTCATCAGCTCTCCTCACTTCTTTTCCCGGATCCTGAAACCGATGGCTGCCACCTTGTCGGATTCGCTGCAGCGGCTCACTGAGGCGTTTGTGCGGATGAACTGCGCGAAGACCTTTGCCACGTTGCGCAGGTGCGAGCTTGGTCCGCTTTTGCCAGAGGAATTGGCCAGCGTTCGCGCCGTCCCGGAGATGCGCCCTGTGGACGAGATCAGGGCGGCCTTCCTCAGAGAAGGATGGCCGGAGTTACTGCTCGAACAAATTTTGCCAATGGTGCAGGCTCGCTGCGCACCACAGCCCGGCGAGAGCACGACGCCGATGTGGCGCAAGGGCTTCGGCTACTCGCTGGTGTTCTCAGGGCGTGCGCAAGGGTCCTCGGGAGAAATGCGCATCATGCCTGTTGCTCAATTGGGCCCCGCCGGCGTGGTTGAGGCGCAGGGCATTGTTCTTGAGCGCGTCCGGCAGAGTGCGCCGCTTACCGAGTTGAGGAGAAAAGGATTCGCACTGCATGAGCTTAGCTTGAAACTTGCAAATCTGTTTTGAGAATCTGCCTGGGCGAAACCCGCCCGTTGCTCTTGGTTGCTTCATTGAGAGGTGTAGTCATGAAGATGGACCCGCCTGATCACCCCAGAATTGAGGAATTCAACAAACGTCTGCGTCGGGCCGAGCGAGAAGCCGAGAAACTTTTCGATACTTTCCTCGAGCTGAAAGACTTACTGAAAGGAATCATTGAGGATCTAGATCTGCCCGGTTGCCGCAAGGGCCAGCTCGGGCCGGTGCACGTAGCGCATAACCTGCGCATCTGCCTCAACCACAACGGACGCTACAATTTTTCTTGCGACCTGCAGGACTTTACATTGTCACCTCAGCTCGCGAGTGTGCTGCTGTATCTTTCAGGAGCAGATTCGCCGGAAACGCAAGCCCGTGGCGATCGCAACGATCCCGACGAGCTTGTTGCATGGAGAACACGACCGGATATTCTGGCCCACCTGCAAAGGAGCTCAAAAAAGCCACTCCGCCCTGGCTATGTGAACACCGTTGTGGGCAAGCTGAAAGATGCCCTTGAGGACAAAACCGGCTACGCGCTGATTCTCAGGGGCAATGAAGGCGTGCGGCTGGCGCTGAAGCGGGGAGGAATTCAGGATCTCAGAAAGCCCTCGGAGCGCAAGTGAGCGCGCATCTTGGGTCTAATCCTCCTCCGGCCCCGCCATTCTTGACGCGGCCAGGTACACATCGATCAGGGCGACCTTCGTCGCCCCGGTCAGGCTCCCGCGTGCCGCGGCTGCATCCAGCAGCCTCACAGCCTTGCCCGGCAGCGAGCCCGCCATCGATGCCGACCGCTCCACCACGGCCTGCTCCACCTCATCGTCAATCTGGATGCCGTGGTGGGCTTCGAGAGCTGGGCGCAGCCGCTCGAGAACGCTGATCGAATCGCGGGCGCAGAGTTCGGTCAATCGAACAACTTCAAGCCGCCATGCCATGGGATGCACAGCAAATCGGTCTTCATGATTCGGCGTCGAAGTGGCCACCATGCGCACTCCATGATCGAGGGCATCCCTCATCAAGACGATGGCCCGCGACGCGCCATTCAATGCCCACTCGGCCTGCTCCATTGCCAGAATCGCGCCCGAGTCCCCGGCCTCCTGGAGCAGCGCTGCCAAAATACTTTCTCGCTCGCTCTCAAACAGAGTCCCGGCCATGATTGCTCCCATGTTGACTGCCAGAACCTGGCGTCCCCTGCCCGCCAGCAGGCCGGCGACTCCATGCAGCAGGTTGGTTTTGCCTACACCCGCATCGCCTAGGATCAACGGCAGGCGGCCTTGCCACGCGAGCAGCGAGCCAGCCACTTGTTCCAGTTCCTCTTCTCGCAACAACGTGGGGTTGGCTCCCGCAGCGCTGGTTGCCTCGGTCAGATTCTCCGCCCAGGTGTGAAGAAGTTTGCTTTTGCGCGCGGCCGGCGCTTTCACTCCGTCGCCGTCTTGCTCATCGACGCCAAGGAGGTCGAGAGCAAGTTCCAACCCCTCGCTCAAATCAACACGGGCGTTGCCGTGCAACGATCCCAGCGTGAGTATCCGCCACCCCTGTTGCTTTGGAGCTTCAGCAAACGCCTGCGAGAGGAGCCGGTCCTTTCCCGTGTACTCAAGGTCGTCGTCTACGCACACCACGCTGGGCATCGCGCCAACCGATCGCTTGATCAACAGGTTCGTTCTCTCCTTGCTGAAGACATCGCTTGCCGGCACGCTCCTCAACTTCAGTGTGTCCGCGTCGGTAAACTCCGCGCGCAAGCGCATCCGTCTCAGCTTTGCTTCAAGTTGAGGGTTAAGAGCCGATTCATTCTCCATGGTTCCCCACTCTTTCTGCCTACCGCTGCCGCGCATGCATGCAGGCCATGTTCCTGCTGTTGACTACGAGCCCAAGCCCGGCTCACCTGCTGGAAAATCCGACCACGCCTCTTCCTCTGCGAACGGGTCGCTCAGGTCGAGGAGGCGTGCATATTTCGGACTGTAGATGCGCTGCCAGGTACACGACCATTGGCCCCTCCTGTCGCCGGCAATGCGCTTCACCACGGCGCCGCGCAATTTCGCTCTCCCGCGCGACGGAGGATTGTGCATCGCGAATTCGATATTCTCCACGCCCTTGACTTCGTGCCGAAGGGCACTCGAGGCCGCCAGCGCTGACCAAATCCCCTTCGCTCCAAGTTGCGAAAGACGGAACTCCAGCGCCAGGAATTCGGGCCGCAACGCCACCACTTTTCTCAACTCATCCCATTCGAGTCCTCGTCGCCGCAAGAGTTCTCCCATCCTGCCGACGAAAATTGAACCCGGTGTTTCCGCATTCAAAGCGCGCTCGAGCGGAAAGGCGCCGTCAGCGGGATGCCACTGAATGACCGTGCATAGCCGCTCCAGTACCGCCGACCAAAACGGAAGCCGCTCCCAAACAAGGCCCCGGTTTTTCGCATGTCTTCGATAAAGCACCAGCTTCGTCGGCCAATCCAGAATGCCCACTGCGGCCTCGGGTCCCTCATCCAGTGCATCGAGCACCCGCCTCCACTCCACGCAGACCGCCGGCGCAAAAGCCGGCATAAAACTGCGATCGAGATTTTCTTCCGCCTTGCGCAGATACACTCTCTGGATCTCCACTGCGGTCATGCGCCCTCCGCCGCGCATCTTCAACGTCCTCGCGAGGGTCAGGTCGGCGGCGACCGTTCTCAATGCATCGAGAGGCGAGTCGAGTTGAACCTCTGCTCCTGGGCCCACCCCTGCCTCCGCCATTGCGACGATGATCGCTGTTGCCCCGACCTTCAGGAAGTTTCCCGCCTGGCTGCAAAGGCTCTCGCCAAACAAAATATGCAGCCGGTTATGTCCGTGACAGAGCGGCTCATTCTTTTCGTGGTAGATAGCGCGGCCTTCCACGGAATCCGGTGAAATCACCTTCTCAATAAATGCGGCGCGCGGGCTCAGTGTCATCTTCAGCCCGGCCTTGTCCGGCGAAAATCCGCCTGCGCCCGTGTACACAATCCGACTTACAATGTGCGCAATCAACTGCTCCGGCAAGCTCTCCGGGGGCGCGTCATGCTGGTAGGACTCATGAGCACCCCAGCTCGAGCCCTGGTAGTCGACGTTCACCCGGTAGCAGTTCGTCTCAATCTCCGGGTGCTCCGCGGCAAACATCTCGATGAGGCCGAGAACGGTCTTATTTCCGGCCTCCACATAGCGGCAAACGTCGTGCGGGTTTTGGCATTCGGGCGTCGAGTACTCAATGTGCAGGCCGGTGTCAAGACTCAGCAGGGCTCCATTCTCAAGGAACGCGCCGGTGGAAGCTCCGTCTGGAACGCTGACCAGCCTGCTATGCGCCAATTCCATGAGCCTGCGGAGAATCATCTGCCGATCCGCAGGCATCCCGTCTTGCACGCCGTCGATTGCGTACTCGATCTCAACGCCAAGAACGCGAGCTGCCACGCTTACTGTCCGCCTGTTTGCCTGCTGGCGCGGAGGAAGGCCTCGCTGTCTGAGTTGCCGAGAGCCCTTCGAATTGCCTCGTCGCCGGCAGCCAGAAGCGTCTCCGCCTGCGTGCGCGCATCCAGCAGAGCCTGGCTGGAGCCGGGTTCGTCGTCCCCGCCGTTGTTCGGTTGCCCGTCATTCATTCTTTGCAGAAAGCGCATTTTTCTCGTCTCCTTGGTTTTCAGTTTTTGATTAAGGTCAAGCTTCTCTGGGTTGGAACATCGTCCTGCGAAAGTGCTTCGAGTCCATCCAGAAGGTCAGCAAAATCTTCCGCGCTGTCAAAAATCGGCCCTGCCAACGCCTCCGTAAAGCCAAGCGGGTCGGCCATGTCGAGCGTGCGATAGATGGGCCAGGAATGACGACCGCGCATTTTGAACGTCATCGTGTCCCAGTCCACAGCCGATACCGTTACACCCTCCTCAGCCGCTCGCCGCAGCAACTGCGCGCGTGTCCAGGCTCGCGTCTCCGCCGGTGGATTGTTCTCGAAGAATGCCACGCGCTCCGGCGACACTAGCGGCTCTACAAAGCCACTCGCCTCGTATGCCCAGAAAAGGCCGTCGTCGCCCAAGCTTCCGTAGAGATGATCGAGAACCTTCACTCCCGGCGAATTCCAGTCCAATTCCGGGTGCTCATCCATGGCGCGTTCAATCGCGGTCAACTTCAACACCCAGTCGATGCCGCGCCGTGCTACGCCGTCCCAATCCGCGCGCTCAAACTTCACAAGCGTGTCTTCCCACAGCGCAAGAATGCGGGCCGCCTCTGGCACCATCCCGTCGAACACGCCCTGTGCGGCATGGCGCTTCGCTTCTTCGAGAAACGCGCTTTGTAATTCGAGCAGCGTGAGCCGTTCTCCGTTGATCAGCTCGGCACGCGCCTTGAGTGTTGGGTCCGCACTGTACGCGTGGACCGCTGCAAGTGGATCTTCGAGCAGAAGCCGTGGATTCACCAGGCCCTGCTCTAACAGAGCGAGATAAATCCTCATCAGGCCCACGCGAAAAAACGCCGAGCCCGGAGCGAGAGCGCTGTCAAAAAAGATCACATGCAAACGCGCGGGAGCTTCAGGGTCATTCAAGCCTCGCCGCCCGCAGAGCGGTTCGTCGCGAGTATTGACGATTGGGCGCGAGAACGTGGTCGGCAAACCGTGGAGCCGTTCAAAATGATCTGCCCGCGCGCTGATGTTGTAGGCTGCCGGCGCATGGTAGTTCTCACTTCCAACTTTTCCGATGCCCGTCAGCAGAATCGAAGAAACCTGGAAGCTTGCAAGCGATTGCAGATGATGCGGCTTTTTGAGTCCGATGATGTTATCGAAAGCGCGCCTCGAGATCATGAAGTTGAGATGGCTCCCATACGACTCGCCGGCATTGCCCCGCCCATCGCTGTTGTTGATCAGTGCCTTTATCTTCCGATTGGCAGGCCGCCCTTCATTCGCGCGATCGAGAGCCTTTCTCGCAATCCGCAGCATTGCATGCCAGGCGGCCGCGTGGTCGAATGCCGAGGTCACCTCGGGCAAATTCAGCTCGAAATGCGCGTGATCGAGGTAACAGCATCCGCCATTCTCGCTGAGGAACTTCCGGCCGGCATCGAGCGGGTCGTAGCCCCACTGACTCGACCCTTTGCCGGCTGGCCCGTAGGAGTTCACCGGCTTTGAGGGCGAGGCTGCGGAGCTCGAGGACCAGTAACCCAGGTAGCTGCTTTGCGTCTCTGGCTGGCCATCGATTTCGGCAAGCAGCGCGCGCGATGCCTCAAACCCTGAGCCGCCGGCCAGCTCTGCGCCTTCGATAAAGTTCCCGAGCTCGATGTCTGCCCCGCACACGCGGGGCACCTGGCTCGTTTGTGCCGCGGGTTTCATTGTTTTTTTCATCACGCTGCCTCTACGCGATACAGGTAAGGACGTTTCACCCTGCGCTCAACAATATCCACGCTCGTGACATCCACGTCCTGCGGCAAATCCTGGATATAATTGCGCGCATTGCGCGGCGTGAGAGCTCTTGGGGCCGCAACAAGAAAGTAGGAGATGGCGGCACTGATATCCGCGGCACAAACGCCGGCTGGGCCGCCTTCGTCGTCGCGCAAGACCGCGCGCTCCAGTGCCGAGAGCGCGATCGATTGCAGCGATGCGCCATTCAGCAGATCGGCTGCCCTGATCAGTCGCCGCTTTCCATCGCGAAGTGTAAGGTGCGCAAGCTCGGTATCGCCGTTCTCCGCGAATAGTTGCCCGACAGCGAATTGCAGCAGTTCTTCGCGCGCCGAGGCCTGCCCCGCATGACCCGACGCATAGGGGATGTCGGCTGGCAGGTAGCAACCGAGAACCGCATGCGCACCTTTGCGATTGGGTGGAGGTATTTCAAGGATCAGGTCGCCGAGTCTGCCTGCGCGGATCATGGCAGGGTCAAGGCTGTCGGCACGATTCGTCGCGGCCATGACCAGCACGTTGCCTCTGTCTTCAAGGCCATCGAGCTCGCTGATCACGCAAGCCTGAATTTTGTCGTCGATCTTGTTAATTCCCTCGCCCCTCACAGACCCGATGGAATCCACCTCGTCGATAAAGATGATCACCGGAATGTCCGGGTCTTCCAGGGCCGCCTCACGAGCAGCGGCAAAGAGGCGGCGGTAGGCCGATTCGCTGGCACCAAACCACATTGAGCTAAGTTCGCCTGGCTTGATTCCAACGAATCTGGCCCTGCCGCTTCTCGACATTCCCGCAACCCAGTTGCACGTAGCTCGCGCGAGTTTTGTCTTCCCATTGCCGGGTCTTCCGGTGAGCAGAATCGAACGTTTGGGACGCAATCTGTATTGCCGCGCCTTTTCCGGATGCAGCTTGTGCAGTGTAATCATCTGCTTGATTTGTTCGATCTCCCGGTCCAGCCCTCCGATGTCGCGGAACGAGTCGGTCGGCGTTGCCTCAAGGAAGTAGCTTTCTCCCCTCGCCTGTTCCACTTTTTCAAAGGCAATGCCCGCGCTGCGGCTGAAGCGCACGCCGTCGCCCTGCTTCAACACCGACCCCTGCAAACTCTTGTTTGGCAAAACGATCACTTCTTCATCGCGTGACCGCAGCACCAGGCGTCCATCGGCCAGAGTGCGGCTGTAGGTGGCTATTTCACCGGCAACATGGCCCAGCGAGCAAGACCTGGCCACGACAAAATTTCGCTCGTGGCTCAAAAAGACTTCGTCGCCAACAGAGAGATCGTTCGCTTCGAGCCCTTCACCCAGTTGCACAACGCGGCGCTCGTTTTCTCCCGCATGCACCAGCACGCCGCGCACGCCAGGCGAGTCCACCTTGGCAAGCAGTGTGGCCGTATGCAGTGGCGGCGCTGTCAGGCTGTCAATCAGGCTCCGCAATTTGGCGTGCTCATCCTGCACGCTCGAGATCGCCTCCTGCTGGCGCAGGATCCGCTCCATCAGGTAACGATCCGTCTCAGTCGCGATCTCATTGCTTGCTCCCCGCAACTGCGTCAGCATCATGAGACGCTCGTCAAAGGGAAGGCCGCTCTCACCTGCGCTGCATATCCGTTCCATCATGCTGCCAACCGCCGTGTTTGTCTCCGCTCTACGCGCCACTGTCTTCCTCCTCATCCAGAACATAGAAACCCCGCGCCTGCATCGTTCCGTCCCGCAGGCCATACATTGAATGCGTGACGCCGTCCACGGTGTCGGTTGCCACGATGCCGACGCACCAGGCGCGCGGAAAAATCGCTCGCATCACAGCCTCGTCATCCACGCTGAAGAACTCCACGCTCTGGCTGGCTTCAAACCTCTCCGTCAGGCTCGACTTCTTTTGGCCATTGGCCCCAGCCTGCCAAAACCGATACGGGTGTGAGTGCCAGTAGCC
>PLST01000183.1:0-4796 GCA_003164255.1 Acidobacteriaceae bacterium
AGGGCGTTGTGGTCCAGAACCGGCGATGCCGGGCCACGACAGCAACCTGCCGCATAGCAGGCCGCCAAGTGGTTCTGGCCAAACCGGAAACTTTCATGAACCTCAGCGGGCTCGCAGTCGCCGCTCTGGTTCGCGAGTTTGAGGCGGACCCAGGGAAAGATCTTCTCGTCCTCCATGACGAGCTCGATCTGACCCTGGGGAGCTTCAAGATCAGGGAGCGCGGATCGCCGGCCGGGCACAACGGAGCCCGCAGCGTGACCGGTGCTCTTGGGAGTCAGGAGTGGTTGCGTCTCCGCATTGGCGTGGGGCTCGATCTACCTCCTGAGGCGATTGCCGCCGGTGGCGGAAGGCGTCCGGGCAGGGATTATCTGCTCTCGCCGATGCGCAAGGCGGATTTGTCGGTGTTTGACGAGGTGCTCGACCGGGTGGCAACGGCCACCAGACGCATCCTCGAACTTGGACCGGCAGCCGCGATGAACGAGTTTAACCGGAAGGAAGAGAAAGACAGGGAACAGGGAACAGGGAACAGGGATCAGGATTAGAGCCTGCTTCGAACCGTGTTCTTTGAGCTCTGAATTGAGAGTTGAGAGGCTGGGGCAATGAATTGCTCCGGCGGAAAAGGAATACCGATGTCCCGTGTGTATGAGGTTATGTTTATCGTTCGGCCCGATGTGACCGAAGAGGATACCGACAAGCTGATTGCCGGCTTTAGCACCACCATCGCGTCTGGCGGCGGCACGGTGAAGACAGTGGAAAAGATGGGCCGTCGCAAGCTCGCCTACATGGTCCGCAAGTTTAACGACGGCAATTACGTTCTGCTGACCATTGAGGCGGACGGCGCTGGAGTGCTTGAGCTTGAGCGCCGGCTGCGCGTGACTGAGCCGGTGATCAAGTTCATTACCGTGCGCATCGACGAGGAAGAAAAGCGCCTGGCCAAGGTGAAGGCACTGCGTGGAGTTCGTCGCAGCAAAACAAGCCCAGAGCCCGCGGCAGCGGCTGCGCCAGCCCCAGCTCCTGCCCCTGCAGCGGAAGCTGCTGAGCCGGCACAGGCCGTCGTCTAGCTAGATTGCTGAACCTGGCCGCTACCGACCGCTCTGACAAAAGAGCCCGGAGGCAGCCGCATCAAAGAACTCGGCTGGGCCCAGGGGGCGCAGCCCGGAAACAAAGAGAGTAAAGAGGAAACACTATGTCTGATGAGACTCAAGGAAAGGCGCCCGAAGCGGGCGCAGCGGCAGCCGGATCGGATTCCGGGCCAGTTTCAAGTCAGGGTTCAGGGCAGAGTTCGGGTTCGGGCTCGGGCCCGCGTCCCGGCGGCCGGCCAGGAGGCCCACGTCCCGCTGGCGGTCCTGGCGGACGCGGCAAGTTCTTCCGGCGCAAGAAGGTGTGCAAGTTCTGCACCGAAAAGATCGATGCGATCCCTTACCGCGACGTACGTTTGCTGCAGGGATTTGTAGCCGAGCGGGGCAAGATCGTGCCTCGGCGTTTGACCGGCGTTTGCACGACGCACCAGCGCCGCCTGACACGCGCCATCAAGCAGGCCCGGAACATCGCCCTGCTTCCGTTCGCGACCCGGCACTAAACGGCTGCCCCCTGACGGCCCTTCGTGCTGTTCACTCACGGGTGCAAAGTTCGCGGCCCGATGGGATGAAAGCGATGCGGCGGCAATGTTGAGGATGGCTGCCGGCAAGGCAGCGTGGCGGAATCACGGACGCACCGGCTGAATAGGCAAAGAAGAACAAGGCGCCCACAGCGCCCGGAAACACTGGAGAGTTTCACATGGAAGTTATTCTGAAGGAAGACGTAGACAATCTGGGTCATCGCGGAGACGTGGTGAAAGTCGCGGAGGGCTTCGGCCGCAACTATCTGCTGCCGCGCAAGCTTGCCATGCAAGCTACCCAGGCCAACAAGGCCGTCATCGAACAGATGAAGACCTCTGCTGCACGCCGTTCGGCTACGGAAAAGGTTCAGGCCGAGGAATTGGCTGCGAAACTCGAGCCGGTGGTGCTGAGCTTTACCCGCAAGTCCGGTGAAGAAGGCCGCCTCTTCGGCTCGGTCACTTCGTCAGACATTGCCACCGAGTTGGGCGCCAAGGGCTTTGAGATCGATCGCCGCAAGGTGCAACTGCCCGAAGCCTTGAAGACCGTGGGCGAGTTCAGCGTTGGAGTGAAGCTGCACCGCGAAGTGACGGCTCACATCAAGGTGAAGGTTTTGGCTGAAGCTGTTGAAGCCGAGACTGCCGAAGCTGCGGCCGCCGAACCCGCGGCAGAAGCAACCCCGGCTGAGTAAACCGGAACAGAGCTCGAAAACAACGCGCGCCGCCTCCCGAAACAGTCGGGGGCGGCGCGTGTCGTTTTTGCGGCCGTCATGAGCTTCGGCGCAGCGGAAACATGGGCCAGAAGCCGGCCTTACGGCTTCTTTTCCTTGTCTTTCAACTTTGGGTCGCCCGAGAAAATGTCTGCCACGGGAGGAGCTCCACTCAGCGCGATGAGTTGCTTGAGGGCCTTCGAGAATTTTTCCTGAAAGAGAGGCCACTGTTCCGCCTTGGAAAAAGAAAACAGCAGACGGACGCGGTTCCTCGGAACGCTGGTGTCAACCTCGTTGGTCTTGTCGTAGCAGATACGGGCTGGTTTGCCGGCCAGCGAAACCAGCGTGAATCGGACCAGCTTTTCGCGCGTCTGCTGCGCATCACTGGGATCGAATTGGTCCCAGACTGCATTCTGTGCGTCGAGCGCGTTCAGAAACTCGTCGCAATGACCAGAGGGCTGCGTTACGGTGAGCACGCTTGTGGCCGGATTAAACGTGACTTCAACGTTGTCGTTGATTCCGTCGTCGGGACTGAGCAGGATGAGCGCGCTGCGGACGTACTGAAATAACTCCTGCTGCGTGGGAGGGGGCTTGGGCGGAGTCTTCTTTTTTGGGGGCGCGTTCTGGGCAACGCATGCAGGCAAAGTTGCGAAAAGCAGAACGAAACTGAAGATCGCAGATTGACTGCGTGCTTGTAGCGTCATGAATTACCTTCTCCTCGTCGCTGCCCGCTCCGCTTCGACTTTATTTCAAAAAAAACTCACAACTGGTGCGGAGAGTATACCGCCGATTCATTCGACGAACCAACTGCCATGGCAAGCGGCCTGGTGCGATCGGTGCGCAGCGTGGGAACCGCGGCAAGAAGACTGCGCGTGTAAGCGTGCGCGGGCGCTACGAGCAATTGCGCGCATGGGCCTGTTTCGACAATATGTCCTGCACGCATGACCGCGATACGGCTGGCCACCTGGCCCACCACGGCAAGATCATGCGAGATAAAGAGCATGGCCAAACCGTATTGGCGCTGGAGGCTCCGCAGCAATTCAAGCACCTGCGCCTGCACCGTTACATCGAGCGCGGTGGTTGGCTCGTCGGCAATGAGCAGCTTTGGACGGTTGATGAGCGCCATGGCAATAAGGATGCGCTGCCGCTGGCCGCCTGAAAACTGGTGCGGGTAGTCACTGTAGCGCTCGGCCGCATCGGACAAATCGACAGCCTCAAGCGCAGCGACGGCTTTCCTTTTTGCTTCACGCCCTGTCCATGAGGGAAAGTGCGCCTGTGCCGCTTCAGCGACCTGACGGCCGATGGACATGACGGGATTGAGCGCGGTCATCGGCTCCTGGAAGATCATGCCGATCTCGCGGCCGCGCAAGCGACGGAGAGCCTTTGCCGGCTGGTGGAGAATGTTGGAATCGCGCCACAGGATTTGGCCTGAGACCTGCGCGGCCACTCCATACAGGCCCAGGATGGACAGTGCAGTGGCGCTCTTGCCCGAACCTGATTCGCCGACCAGGCCCAGCACCTCGCCCTCGTCGACGTGCAAACTGATGCCGCAAACGGCTTCAACCGATGCGAAGCGAATGCGCAGTTCGTTGATTTGGAGCAGAGGGGCCATGCAGTCATCGTAGAGCATTGGCGCCCGATGGTCGTCCTGGAAAAGCCCGCGAGCTCAGGGCAGGCTTGATGCATGCCCTTGGATTGAAAAGCCGTTCAAGCTGCATGGCCTGGGGGCCTGACTCATCGGATTCACGCCGGGCATAAGGGCAATAAATCCATTGCCCTAAACGGCGGCTTGAATTAACTTCAAATACTATCGACTTTTGTCTCTGGAGGCGCCCGCGATGCCCCGTACCGTACGCTGTTCCCTGATTCAGGCTTCGAATGCAGTACCGGCAACGGAGACCTTGGCCGTTCAGAAAAAGGCCATGATCGATAAGCACCTGGGTCTGATCCGCAAGGCCGCGGCGGACGGCGCACAGATTGTCTGCCTGCAGGAGATTTTCAACGGCCCCTACTTCTGCGCTGAACAATCAGTCAAGTGGTACGAGACCACTGAGCCTGTTCCATCGGGACCGACGGTGACGCTGATGCAAGCGCTGGCGAAAGAGCTGCACATTGCGATGGTTGTGCCGGTTTATGAAGTGGAACAGGAAGGCGTTTTTTACAACACCGCGGCCGTGATTCAAAACGACGGCACCTACCTGGGCAAATACCGCAAGACCCATATTCCGCANNTTCGCCAAGATAGGCGTCTATATCTGTTATGACCGGCATTTTCCTGAAGGCGCGCGGTGCCTGGGATTGAACGGTGCGGAGATCGTGTTCAACCCCTCGGCGACGGTGGCAGGACTGAGCGAGTACTTGTGGAAGCTGGAGCAGCCAGCGCACGCCGCGGCGAATGGCTACTTTATCGGCGCAATCAATCGCGTGGGCACCGAGCCGCCGTGGAATATCGGCGAGTTTTACGGGTCGAGCTACTTCGCCAATCCGCGCGG
>PLST01000183.1:4842-6404 GCA_003164255.1 Acidobacteriaceae bacterium
CGAAAGAGGCTCTGAAGAGAACCCATTCTTTGATTGAGGTGGGAATGAGCACCGCAACTTTACCCGACGATCCGAAATTGCGTGAGCGCTTTGGCGATTTGAAGCCAGCACTTGCGCCCCAGGCCGCTGTGATTGAGGCCAATCGCTGCCTCAACTGTTTCGACGCGCCATGCACGGGCGCCTGCCCAACCCATATCGATGTGCCCGGCTTCATCAAGCGCATTGCCTCAGGCAATTTGCGAGGCTCGGCGATGCGGATTCTCGACGCCAACATTCTGGGTTCAAGTTGCTCGCGCGTTTGTCCGGTGGACGTGCTGTGTGAGGGCGCTTGCGTGATGCACCGGCAGAATCACAAGCCGATTCAGATTGCGCTGTTGCAGCGCCATGCAATGGATGCCTTTCACCACTCGGGTGAGCCGGTTCCGACTGCTCCTGCACGGTCGCGTAAGCTTCGTGTTGGCTGCATTGGCGGCGGCCCGGCATCGCTCGCATGCGCAGCGGAATTATGCCGGCAGGGAGCACAGGCCACCATCATTGAACGACGGCCACTGCCGGGAGGCCTGAATACCTACGGTGTGGCCGAGTACAAGCTGCGCGCTGCCGACAGTCTGCGCGAGGTGGAGATGATTCGGCGCATGGGCGTTGAATTTCGCTTTGGCGAGACCATCGATTCTTCAGCGGCGCTGGATGCGTTGGAAGCAGAGTTCGACTACTTTTTTCTCGGCCTGGGATTGGGCGCGATGCAGCAACTCGGCATTCCCGGCGAAGACAGCCAGGGCGTGATCAACGCACTGGAGTTGATTGCAGCCTACAAGGTGGGACATATTCGCGAGATGCGCGGGACTGTTGTTGTGGTGGGCGCGGGGAATACCGCGATTGATGCAGCCAACGCCGCACGACGGCTGGGCGCAGAGACCGTTTATCTGCTCTATCGTCGCGGCGAGAACGATATGTCGGCCTTCGACTTTGAGTACGAGCATGCGAAGCAGGAGGGCGTGCAATTCTTGTGGCGCAGGCAACCACTCGCCATCCGCTCCAATGAGCACGGTCGCCTGCTGCTGGACACGGTGCAGATGCAACAAGTGGACAAGAAGCTTTTGCCAATTCCGGATTCGCAGTTCACCATCGACTGCGACTTTGTTGTGCCCGCGATCGGCCAGTCGCCGCTGGCGCAACTGATCCAGGATTTACGCGGTGTGGAAGTGCGCGGTGGAAGAATCGTGGCCAACATTGCTACCGGAGAGACTGCAAATCCGCGCTACTTTGCCGGCGGGGATTGCGTGAATGGCGGACGGGAAGTGGTGGACGCGGTGGCCGGCGGCAAGCGCGCCGCACTCGCGATTCTCAAGACTGCGGAGGCGACCCATGCCTGACATGTCTATTCGTGGATTTGCCGGCACGATCAATTGTCCGAACCCCTTCTGGCTTGCCTCGGCGCCGCCGACCAACTGCGGCGAGCAGATTATGCGCGCATTTGACGCTGGCTGGGGTGGAGCGGTGTGGAAGACAATCGGTGAGCCGGTGACCAATGTGAGCTCGCGCTACTCGGCCACCGACTGGAA
>PLST01000054.1:0-1670 GCA_003164255.1 Acidobacteriaceae bacterium
GAAAACATGCCGCACACGCCGGAGACCTTCAGGCCGTGGTCGCCGAGAATCTTCAGCGTCTCGTCCACCTTGTAGCCGAGATCGGGGCCGTAGTGGTTGCCGTGCAGCTCGATATAAGGGACCTTGGACTTCGCGAGCCTTGCTGCCGAGTCGGCCAGCGGTTCTCTACCGAATCCCCAGTTGCTCCAGGAGAGTTTGAGGCGGGGCTTGAGCTGATCGGGCTTCAGCGCGTGGAAGCTCTCAAGAATCTTGCTGTTGGTTTCTTCGAAATGCTGCTGACGCATGGTACATTCTCCCTGGAAAGACGCGGGCCTGTAGGCCGGCGCTGCATTTTCTTGCTAAAGCCGCGCGTGATCCCCCACCGCGGGCATCTTGGCGTGCACATCCGGGCCGAAGTAACGCAGCGTCACAAGCGGATCGGTCTTGGAGTGATTCTCGACGGTCACGCCTGCGACTGCAGCTTCGTGCGAGATGAATACTTCGTCCTGCGTCATCTGTCCGAAGCGGATGATCGACGGGCAGTCCACATCGAGTTTGCCAATGCGCCCATGGCCCTGGGTGACGATTACGCCGCTGGCTCCGGGGTCGCGGAGGAAGCAGCGCGCACCGGGCTCGACGGTTAGCTCGCGGGCGCTGAACTTCTGCTGGCCAGCGATGACGCCGTAGACGATCCAGCGATCTACGTAGCCCTCGCTGGCGGTATCGGCTACGGGAATCGGCTCCAGGTAATGCTGGTTCTTGAAATCGCCAACAAGGTTGGCCGGATAATCGACGAGATCGGCCAGGAAATCGAAGTCCCAGTGCTTGTCTTCGGGAACGTCCTGGGTGAGCAGGCTGCGCGGCACCGGCCGCGCTTCGACCATGGACTGGAACATGGCCAGCACATCGCTGCCCCACTGCGGTTCATAGGTCAGCAGGGACCCCGGAGCGTGCAGGATGCGCGGCGGCACCAGCCAGCCCGTGCCCGGCTTGAGCCGGTAGGCCTTGGAGTAGTCGAGAATTCCGTTGTCGCCTTTGTCCCAAGCCTCAAGGCAGGCGCGCACGTGCTCGCGGGTCGTACCCGGTTCCAGTCCGAAATAGGTATGAGGAAAATTGCCGTCGGTTGCGTTCTGCTGCGGAGGAAAATAGTAGCCTTCCGGCTTGCCTTGACGACCGACAAGTTTGGCCAGCTCGTCACTTTGGTGCAGGTGATGCATGATGGGGCCCATGTTGTCGAAGAACTTGCTGTACACAGGCCAGCGATGGTACTTCTCCCAAATCGCTTCGCCCACGAGACGCGGTCCCTCGGATTCGACGGCATCTTTCAGGGTGAACCGGTCCCCGTTCGAGAGCACATAGCTCAACCCCTCGTCGGGCGTGCGGTTGTCATTCATAGCCGGGGTGGTGGAAGCGAACCAGCGCTCGTCGATGCCGCCGCGATGGGCGCCGTAAGCGTAGAGATCGCGCGCGTCGAGCTTGAGCCTGCGGCCGGGTTGCGTATAGACCCGCGGCACCCATGTGGGGGCAAGCCTGAGAATGCCTTCACCGGCTTCAAGAGCTTGCCGGGTTGATGTGTTTACAGCAGTGGACGTGCTCATCTGTCTCTCCGTTTTGCTTGTATCCGGCTGGTTTGATCGGCAAACTTGCAGGCGCCGATTATGAATTAGGCCAGCAACCGGTCTCACAAACTC
>PLST01000054.1:1790-2630 GCA_003164255.1 Acidobacteriaceae bacterium
AGAGAACGGTATCGTGTGTTCCCCAAGACAGTGAGGGACTCGGCATGTTCACACAATTGATTGCAAGCGATAGACCCGTGAGACATGCAGGTCAGCAGGCTCTGATGAAGCGCGAAGCCTTGTCCCTGCGCACGATTGTGTCGCTCCTGGCGGTGAATCGCGCGGATTATTCCATCCTTTTGTCCGGTCCGGCTCGGTCCGGTCCGCGCGATTTCACTCATCGGCGTGGGCATCGAGAGTTTCTTTCGCGGGCGATTGAAAGAGACGCGTCCCTTGGGCTATACTCCGGGAATGCGTCGATGTCGCTAACACCGCTCCGGTGCCAATTCCGACGCAGGCGCGCGCTTAACTGTTCGCGCTTTCCTCACAAAGCCCACATCCATCAAGAATCCGTTTCTGTGCGTAGCCTTGGGCTTCGCACCATCTGTACGTGTCCTCTCTGTCGCTAAAGAAGACGACCGAGGGCCACAAAATCCCGCAATGCTCTCGACAGGCCGAGGGCGTTGCCTTTTGAAAAAACCATGAACGGAAGCATCTGGCGCAGCTGAAACTAAACCAGATGATTCACCAATAAGGAGGCATGTGAAATGAATCACAAAACATGGCAAATCCTCAACGCCGCGCATCGACACACTAGAAATTTAATGGGTGTCGCAATCTGCATTGCCCTGATGGTACTTTTCGCCGGCCGTGCCATGGCCCAGCTTGACCAGGGCGCCATTATCGGTGTGGTTCAGGACTCGACGGGCGCGGTCATTCCGAACGCCGACGTGACCCTGACTGCAGTCGACACTGGTCTGGTGCTGAAGACCAAGTCTAACGAGAGCGGCAACTACTTCT
>PLST01000614.1 GCA_003164255.1 Acidobacteriaceae bacterium
AGGCGAGGATGGGCGGAGGGCGAACGAAGAAGATATCAAATTGGCCGCGACGAAAATGCCGGACTTGATCTGTGCGCAGGTCTCTTTGGCATGGCCCTTGTGGGTTCAAGATGCCGATAGCCAAGAACAGAATGAAGGACAAGGTGCCAGGAACGGTATATCTAACACTCGTAGAGGTTTTCGTTCGAACTACCAGTGGGCTTCCCGTCGTTCCAATTTGCTCATTTTTGGATAGGAGCTTGGCCTGCGGAATCTGGTGGGGAGATACCTGAGGTGGGTCATAAAGGGAAAGCTTGTATTGCAAACCCCAGGTGAAGACGCAGACGGCCAGTCCCAGGTACGCGATCATCCCCAAGAAATTCGATAGCCGACTTTTTCCCAAGAGATGCACAGTCACCCGATCTTGATTGAGTTCATGACAAAGGAACTTCCGCAAGTCGCAAGGAAGCGCGATATCGCAAAGCCCAATGTTCCTTTGATAGCACAATAGCCCACAGGGTTGCTCAACTACTTAGTTCTTTCATGAGCAGAACTACCCATTAAGCGACGCCGGCCGGATAATCCTAGATTATTGCGGAGATTTCACCCCATTGGACGAATACGTGAAAAGCACGTTGGACGGCAATTCTAGCAGTTGTTGTGGATGAGCACAGCTGCGAATGGGCTCGGCGATGGGCAGGTACCGAGTTGAATGCCCTCATTTCCTGGATGATTACTCGCAAACCAGAGGGCTATCTGGCTATTTCGGGGCTTCAGATCACCCGTGACGGAAAGTCCAAGTCCATTCGGCTGCCGCAGACCGCCGCTACGTGCTTGCGTTAACCATCCATCCGTGACGCCGCTTCCACAATCGATCGGTTTAGATTTGAGGGAATCAGTATCGAAAATGCAGATTCCGGATCATATAACCGGTATTGGGCCGCGCCGGCAGCAGGCACGGTTCTTGGCGGAGGAACTCAAACTCTCTCCGCCAGTTTCAACCCAACAGACAAAACGGACTACGTAACCGCAAATGGCTCAGTCTCAATCACGGTAAACACGCTCACTAGCACGACGAAGATCACTTCCAACACGCCCAACCCAGCCGCGGTGGGCAAAGTGGTCACGGTAGACTTCTCCGTGACCGGGACGGTTGGTGTGCCAACCGGAAGTGTAACTGTGACTGCGAGTGCGGGCCAAAGCTGCAGCGGATCTCTAGGCGTCATTGCAACGGGAAGTTGTACATTGATCTTCACTGCAACCGGGACTCCAAAACTCACAGCCGCCTATGGAGGAGATAGCAACTTCAAGAGCAGTACCTCTACCAACGTCAGCGAGACCGTGAAATAGCTCGGTGCGGTAACGCTCACGAAGCGAACCGATATGGCTAGAACTGACGAAATGGACCGATCGTTGGTGACGGCCGTATGATCGACACCGGAAATGCTGGACGAGTGAAAACTCCTGTCGACGGCCAGAACCGAACTCGACTCGATCAGGTTTCCGGTACTAATCTGCCGTCGACGAGTGATTTGTCGTCAAGCGAGAAGCATTACCGCCGATGTGCCCGTTTCTGGGGGATGGATTGTAGTGACTCGCGGTCCGCGAGTTAGAATGGGGAATTTCCCGTCTCTCCCTGGATCTTATATTTCAGGCGCCGCAGATTTCTGGTGCAGACTTTCTCCTTTTGAAATAAGCCTCTGCGATGAATCCAATAATAGGTACTTAAACTTCCATCGTGGAGGCTCCTCGTGGACCCAATTGCGTTGGCTACGGCCACTTCTACCCTCACCGCGCTCGCAAGCGAATGCGCGAAGGGGGTGGCATCCGAGGTAGGGAAAGATATCTGGTCGAAGGCCAAGGGTCTTTTCGGCTGGACCGAGGAGCCCGCCGCGAGCGTGCTTCCCAAAGCCATCGCCACCGAACTTCACAGTAACGACGAACTCCTGTCGGCGATCGTGAAGCTGCTCGCGGAAGCGCCGGCTTCTGAGCAGTCGACGCAGATCGCCGGTTCATTGGTCGGTAATTTGAGATTGGAAAGAGTAGTGGTCGCCCAGAAGATCGAGGGCGGAATCAAGATGTAACCAAGGAGGGCCAAAATGGAGCCCAACGGACAACGGCCGCTGGTCGGCTCGGTCAAGGCTCAGAAAACGGTGATCGCCAACGTCGCGCACGTCTACGAGCTGACGGTCTGGGGTCCGTCTCAACGCGATGCAGCGGTCGAAATCGTCAAAGAACTCGAAGACCGCCGCGTGCTCTTTAGCGACTACGAACTGGAGGTTCCGCAATATGTCGTCGATTCCGTGCGGCAGATCCGCGAGGTTCTCCATCAGAAACTGATCACGGTGCGCGAAGAAGGNNCGAAGAAGGCGCTTTGTCCAATCATCTCCGCTCCGTGCGCGCCGCGTGCAGAAAGTTTCTCGATGCCGTCGGAGACGGCGGTCCCCATCGCATCATCATCGAGAACAGCTTTCAGGGCGGCCCCGACAGCTGGAAGTTCTTTACCGCGCTTGGCGAACTGCACGCGGCCATCGGCTTGGCGCTGAGCCTGCTGATGGCGGCTTACGGGCTGACCTGTGAAGAGCAGTTGGCGCGCATCTTGCCGGCAGACCCCGGAAACGGCGGGAAAAGCCGCGAGAGCCGTTAATGATGACCGAACCGATTGGCAACGCTCTTTCTGCCCGGGAACTCAGCGAAATCCTGACCGACAAGGAACGCACGCTCCATCTAATCCGAGCGGTAGCCAAGCGGGTGGCCCGTCTAGACGCAGAGTCCACCAGGAACGCCGAGTTGGACTCCGCGGTCAATTGGGTTACCTATGAGATCACACATTCGGGCGGCGAATCCAATATCAACCAGGTGTTCGCATACGCCGAATCGCCCATCGAGCGAGCCTTTCTCAATTCGTTTCTATTCAAGATGTCCATCGAAGATGCTCTGGGCGTGTAGGTATATGGTCCCGTCGAAGACCTCGACGCCTACTTCGAGAATGTGGTGAGTGAGTATCACGGATTGGTGGAATGGCTGGCATGTTTCTTTCATTACCGGGGAGAGCGGAAGCTTTCCGCAGCGTGCGCTGAGCTTGATCGCTGGCTCGAGGCCGGGAAGATATGGACGCGCGCTCACGCCGCTAAGATTCAGCAACTCGTTTTTCAGGGGCAGCAAGCCCGCCAAAATTCATCAATTCCCCAAAGTTAATCAGGTCGAGGCCAGGGAACTCGTTCACCGCATCGAGCGCCACGCGCTCAACCTCTCTTGAGCCTCGCAGCCGGGTCCGTACCTTGTCCAGGTCGGCATCGTTGTATCCCGGATGCGTGACCAGCTCCCACGTGCCCTCCGGAAGGTCCTTCAGCAGCGAGCGCACCGTTTCCCGGTTCAAAACCCCGGTGCCCACGACGGCAATGGTTCCATCGGTTGTCGCAAATTCCTCTTCCTCAATCACCCGCCGGCAGGCTGACTCAAGCCTGCGCAGCGCGCTCACTTCAGCACAGCGCGCCCATGAGGCGCCAGCCGTTGCCCGCACCGCCCACACCGGCTCAAACGGATTCCGCACCGCGCCAATGCCCGCCTTGCGCGCGGCCCGCAGCACCGGCCGCAGCACCCACGGAAACATGTGTGTGTGTTTGTGCGTGTCGATGTGGGTCAAGCGCAATCCGTGCGCCCTGAGCAGAGCGATCTGCGCCGAAGCCTCGGCCTCGATCTCTTCCGAACTGATGCGCCGTGAAAACAGCCGCATCAGGAAGGAGTTCAATGAATCGCGAAAGCGGCCGGTTTTCTGATTCACCAATGTCGGGATGCGGCTCGGCTCGAGCGCCGGTTCTCCATCCACCAGCACCACGTGGCAACCTACTCCCAACGAGGGAACGCCGAGCGCAGCTTTGACGGCCGCATCCGCGGCTCCGCCCCTGGCCATGAGCGTCGTGCTGGTCAGCACTCCAGCCGCATGCAGTTCCAGGATGGCCCGATTCACGCCCGCGGTCAGCCCGAAATCGTCGGCATTCACAATCAGCCTGCTCACAGGCTGAGTCTATCAACTCGGGTCGTTGCAGGTCTGGTCAGTCCTGCGCGAGGGTGATTGCGCTGGTATCATTAAAGAAGGCCACGTTGGCGCCCAGGCCATCCGTGGGCGGTTAGCTCAGTTGGT
>PLST01000327.1 GCA_003164255.1 Acidobacteriaceae bacterium
CCGCAGTCGATTTATCCCGACCAGTTTGCGCGCATGATGGATGAGCTGGAGCAGATTGCCCCGGTGATCGGACGCCACCTGCCGCGCGGGATCCGCGTGGATGCGGCAGCCAAGTGAGGCGTTGCTCGTAGTTTTTTGAGAGAGACGGAAAGCAACCGCAGGTCCTTCGACTGCGATTCTCGCAAAATGCGCGCCAATCTCCGCCCAGGATGACAGTCAGTACTAATTTGAACTTCAGAGACAGGACACTAGAGTACATGCAATGGAAGGCTCTTCTCGGATGACGAATTCTGGAATGAATTCAGTGAACGCTCGAAGAGCGTGCGTGTTTGGGTTGAGCCTGGTCGCTTTGGCGCTGACGGGCTGCCGGACGCAGGACTTTCCAACGTATCCGGCCAACTATCGCGAATACGCGTACGTGACGAACGGCGGCAGCGGCACGGTGACGGTGCTGGACGTGGTGAACGTGCGTGTGGATCGCGAGCTGCAGGTGGGCCAGAATCCGGTGGCCGTGGCGGCGAGCCCGACTCTGAACGAAGTCTACGTGGTGAACCAGGGGGCAACAAATCAGGGCGGAGGGGGCGGGCAGGGCTCGCTGAGCGTGATCGACAGCGAAAAGAACCAGGTGGTGGCGACGATTCCGCTGCACCGGCAGCCGGTGTCGGTGGAGATTGACGAGACAGGCAAGCTGGCCTACGTGGCCAATGCGGGATCGAATTCAATATCGGTGCTGGACCTGAAGAACCGTCGCGAGGCGGCGCAGGTAGGCGTGGGCGAAGGGCCGGCGGCGGCAAAGCTTTCGCCCGACGGCAAAACGCTGGTGGTGGCCAACCGGCAGGGCAACTCAGTGACCGTGATGGACGCTGCGGCGATGTACGTGCGGGGCGTGTTTGAAGGATGCCCAGGCGCGTCGGACGTGGTGGTTCTGCCGGACTCGTCGAAGGCGTTTGTGAGTTGCTCTGGCGGCCACCAGGTGATGGCGGTTGCGCTGGCGCGGGTGAGCCAGCCGGCGGGACCGCAGCAGGCGGCCGCGGCAGCACAGCCGGACAAACTGGAGTCGCTGATGGATGTGGGGCGTGGGCCGGTGCAGTTGGCGCTGAAGCCAGACGGCGGCGAGGTGTTTGTGGTGAACCGGCAGAGCGACACCATTTCAGAAGTGATTACCGGGACCGATGACGTGCAGGGCGCGTACATGATGGGCGATGCGCCGGTGAGCGGGCTGGTATCGCGCGACAATTCCCTGCTCTACGTGAGCAATCTGCGCTCGCAGAATGTGATTGTGTACTCGATCGACGATGGACACCGCGTGGGCTGGGCGCAGGTGGGCGACGGGCCGTCGGCCATGGCGTTTTCAGCGGCGGGTCATCTGCTGTTTGTTGTCGATGAGCGCTCGGGCGATGTAGCAGCGGTGCCAACCGTTACGACATCGCCGCTTACGCCGCAACAGGCGGGGCGCGGGCCGACTGCGCCGTTTGCGCTGCTGCCCACAGGACGCGCGCCGAACGCGATTGTGGACAAGGCGTTCAAAGTACAGTGATCAGTGGTCAGTGGTCAGCTTCTGGCTTCTGGCTTCTGGCTTTTAGCTTTTAGCTTTTAGCTTTTTGATGCTAGGTGCTGGCTTCCTCTTCTGCTTTTGCTTGGACTCTCTGAGCTGGGCGTGGAATCCTGACAATTCAAATTCAATCCAGAATCAATTTGACTCATCATCTTGGCGTCGCCGCTTAGGTTCCTTTTTGTCGCCCAAGCGGGAGACGCTGAACTGTGCGCCGGCGAAGAGGATGAGGCCCGAGGCGTAGGCCCAGAAGAGCAATCCCACCGAGACGTAAAACTGTCCGTAGAGATCCTCGAGAGCGAGGTGCGGCAGCAAGGCCTCGAAGGCATATTTCGAGCAGAGCCAGATGACGCCGGTGACGATGGCGGTGCGAAGAACCGGACGCCAGGGCACCTTGCGGTTGGGCAGAAGCCAGTAGATGGAGAAGAAGAACAGGATGGAGGCCACGCCTGTGGTGGCGGCTAGCAGCAGGAAGCTGATGCTGTTGAAGATGAGATTGTCCGTGTGGTGAAAGAAGACCGCTGTAATCACGTCGCGCGCGGCGGCGTTCAAGGCAATGCTGCCCATGCCGAGCAGCACCATGATGATGGCGAGCCCAAAGGCGACGACCTGATTGAGGAGATAGTTGCGGCTCCTGGTGACGCCCCAAGCCTGATTGAGCGCGACTTCAAGGGGAAGAAAGATGCCGGTGCAGGCGACCAGAATCATGACCAGGGAGAAGACCTGCACGCCATGGCGCGATGCGGTGTAAGCAAGGTTCTTGGCGACAAAGCCCTGATTCGAGACCAGGAAGTACTTCACCATATCGCTTACTACGCCCACCATTGCCTGAGAGTGGAAGACCGAAATCGCCAGTGTGTAGAGCAGCACGATGAAGGGAATGAACGAAAGGATGGCGTTGGCCGCCACGCTGAAGGCGAAGGTGTGCACCTCACTGTCGAGCAGGTAAGTGACAAGCGAAACGCCGGCTGAGCGCCAGAGGAACCACTTGGTTTGCTTTGCGGGCTCGACGGGGGCGGCGAGAATTTCGGCGACCGGCCCGGTTGGCGTGCTGGAGTTGAGAACTTCTGCCAACGGTGCTCCTTGCGTGAACTGCTGGATCGAAATCGAGGAAGCTGCTTCCTTAAGGATAGTCCTTGAGGGCAGATTCAGGATGAGCTGGACTGATCTACAGAAGCGCGCAGCTTCTCGAGAGCCCACTGAGCGGCGGAGCGGAGGGCTTCGTCAGCGGCGGCGGACCAGGCTTCGAGTTGGGTCGCGAAGTGGGCGAGGCCGGAGTTGCCCATGGCGATGGCGATGTTGCGCTCGAGTCCGGTGAAGCCGGCGCGGCGGATGGGGGAGCCGTTGAACTGCTGCTCCCAGTCGGCTTCAGAAAGTGATGCGAGCCAGGCGAGAGCGGGGTTGACGAGCTCGGGGCGCGGGGCCAGGTCGGGATCGGCGGTGATGGGGGTTCGCCGCGGCGAATTCCAGGGGCAGACGTCTTGACAGATATCGCAGCCGAAGACCTGGCGGCCCATGCCCTGCATGAGTTCGGGCGCGATGGGCCCCTTGTGCTCGATGGTGAGATAGGAGATGCAGCGGGTGGCGTCCATGCGATAAGGCACGGCGAGCGCGTTGGTGGGGCAGGCTTCAATGCAGCGGCGGCAGGTGCCGCAGTGGTCGGGCACCAGGGCGGCGGGCGATTCCGCGTTCTGGACGGGCAGATCGGTGAGCAGGACGGAGAGAAATGCCCATGAGCCGAGTTTGGGATGGATGAGGCAAGTGTTCTTGCCGGTCCAGCCGAGGCCGGCGGCGACGGCGAGGGAGCGCTCGACGATGGGACCAGTGTCAACGTAGGCGCGGGCTTCGAAGTTGCCGAGCGCCGCGTGCAGTTGGGTCTCAAGTGCGTCGAGGCGCTTCTTGAGCACCTTGTGATAATCGCTCGGTTGACGGCGGGCCTGGACCAGTTTGGAGGTGAAGGCGTAGCGGGCGATCCAGCCGGTTCCCTGCCCTGCTGGGTCGGTTGAGCGGAGTTCGGCGGAGTTGTAGTTGGCGAAGCAGACGATGGCGGAACGCGCCCATGGGAAGGGACTGGCGACGCGGGCGCGGACGAGCTGGCCGTCGGTGCCTTTGCGTTCGAGATAGTGCATGGAGCCGGCGTTGCCGTCGGCAATCCACTCCTCAAAACGCGCGGCGTCGCGTTCTTCGGCTGGATGGGGCAGCGCGACGAGTCCGGCCTCAGTGAATCCCGCGGCGAGGGCCAAGGCGCGAGCCTGCGCATGGCTGAGGGTTTGAGGCGGGACGGCGGAATTTGGCGGGGCGCTGGACATATATGCGAATGGGGAACCTGTATGCACAATCGGACGCGGAGCTCGGGATGGAACCGGATTCCCCTGGCTTGCGTAAAGGGATGCAGTGTTCATTTATGGACGGCCGCAACGAAAGCGAACACACGATGGAGCGGCCGGGGACTCTGAAGCACGTGGATCCCCTTGTATTTTCAGCATATTCCCCCGGAGCCGATGTGGCCGTCTACGTGCAACTCAAACGAGCGAACAGCGCTGATAGCTGATAGGGGATTGCCGACAGCTGATAACGAGGGGCGCGGCGCGGCGTTGATTGACCAGGAGGTAGAAAATGACAAACGTGATGAATTGTGAAGAGATGAAGAAAAATGGCGAGGCGCTGAAGGCCTGCCACCTGACAGAGCTGGTGAGGGGCAGCGAGGCCGGCCTGATCGACGAGATGACGCCGATTGTGCAGTGCGGGAGCGTACGCCTGGACCTGTACCGCGTGGAACGAATTGACGCGGCGGGCGTTGCGGCCCTGATTTCGCTTTACCGGACGGCGAGCGAGGCCGGGAACAGCTTCAGGATTTCGAACCTTCGGCCACATGTTGCCGAAGTGCTGGCGCTGGTGGGTGTGGACCGGATTCTTGTATCTCATAATGCAAGACAATTTGGGCAGGCCGGCTCGGAACTGGCGCAGACGGCCGCGTAGGAGCCGGGCAGGCGATGAAAACAAAGGACCTGCGTCTGGCTGGCGTTGTCGCTGCTATCCCTGGTCCCCAAGTGCGAGGGACCAGGGGCACCCGAAAAGCATCCCTCAGGGGCTAAACAGGCTACGGAAAAAGGCAAGTGCGGTCGGAGGAAATTAGCAGGGGCTGAAGCCCGGCATTGATTCTGTGGTCTTTGCGGCACGAGTAAACTCGTGCCCTGATACAAACCACTTCGCCGATGGAGTTTTTCCGCAACCTGTGAAGCCCGACTGAATCGAATGGTCTTATTCGTGAGGCTGAAGCCTCACGCTCCCTCAGGAAAAGCATCCCTCGGGGGCTAAAACACTCGTTCAAATTGCCGCGTTTGC
>PLST01000271.1 GCA_003164255.1 Acidobacteriaceae bacterium
GCCTTGGTGGCGGCCGTTTTGAACAGGGACTCGAGATTCCAACGCCCAGCCGCGGAGCGCACCAGGTTGAGGCTGGCCTCATCCACGCTGATCTCGCTGATCTGCAGATGTCCGCGCCAAAGGGGAAGGAGCCGGATGGAGGCGGTGACCGTGCTGGCATGGAGAAACGCCTCGCCGCCGAACTCGGGATCTTCGTCGACGGTGAGGTCGTAGAGAACAAAACCTGGCCTGGGCAGCAGGCGCACGCGCACCTGAGAAAGGCGCACCGGCCTTCCCAGCGAGGCAGACATGAGGCTGGTGATGCGCGTCTTGTATCGGCTGACAGAGACCAGGGGCGGCACCAGCAGCACAGCCAGGACGACCACGAGCGCTAATAACGCCCACCAAAGCCGCCTGCGCTTATTGTGCCGCCCTTGCTCGTCTTCCGTCATAGTCAGTGGTCAGTGATCAGTGAACAGTGTACAGTGCACAGGGAACAGAGCACAGCGCTCAGTGAGGGTGGTCGCGAAGCCGACGGTCAAGGGTTTTTGCGGTTCACTGCACCCTGTTCACTATCGACTGCCATCTAAAGCACTCGATGGAAGGTGCGGCTCCAGCGAGTGTCAGAGAAGAAGTGCAGCGCCACGTGGGTCAGCCAGGCGATATTGTTGGCGAACCCGGTCTGTTCATATTGCTCTTCAGATGTATTGAACGACCAGTAATTAAACAGCGGGCGTCCGACGATGTTTTCCCTGGGCACAAATCCCCAATAGCGGGAATCAAGGCTGTTGTGCCGGTTGTCGCCCATCATAAAGTACTTGCCGGGGGGAACGATGAGATCGCCGTTGGCAATGTGGCTCGCTGAATCGACAGCCCACTCCTCAGTGACGCCTCCGCTTGGGTCCTGTGCCGGCGGGATGGTGGGAAACTCGTCGAGAAAGACTTTTTCACCCACCATTGCTGGACCATCCATGCCTTCTTTGGGCTGAGCTTGAGCCACGCCGTTGATGTACACGACGCCATCCTGCAGATGGATGTGGTCGCCGGGCAGGCCGATGAGGCGCTTGACCAGGAATAGATACTGGGGCTTGCCGTCCACGTCGTCCGGCACCGGCTTGATGAAAACAATAATGTCATTGTGCCGGGGCTCACGGTAGCGAACCAGCGGCATCCATTTGGCGTCAGGCGCGAGCGTGATGCGGTCGACCACAAGGTGATCGCCAACCAGCAGCGTGTTCTCCATGGAGCCGGAAGGGATGACAAAGTTCTGGGCGAGGAAGGTGAGGATGAACAGGCCGATGACCAGCACGGAACAGATGCTGGCCAGCGCTTCAAATGGCGTCTCCTCCACCCTGTTTTCCGCTTCGCTCGCGTCGGGTTGAGGTTCCGTTGGCGCTTTGGTGGCCGGCGTCTTCTTTTTTGTCATCCTATGCTCTTTGTCAGTTGTCAGTGGTCAGTTGTCAGTTGTCAGGTTTCAGCTTGAAAGCAAAGAGCGGTTATCGCGCTTTTGCTGATAACTGAAAACTTACAACTGACGACTGCACTTAATGCACGACGTGGAAGATTCGCTTCCATCGCGCAAAGCCCGTGAGTCTCTCAGAAAGCTGCCTGTCGTGTCCGAGTCTATCATCTGAGGCCTGCAGTTCGGCCTGCTCGACGTCAGTGGTGGAGGGGCGGCTTAGCGAGAAGTAGATGACCAGCGGGCGGGCCACGATGGCCTGGCGTGGAACGAAACCCCAGAACCGCGAGTCCTTGCTGTGATTGCGATTGTCGCCGAGGACAAAATACTCATCCGGGGGCACCAAAAGCTCGCCACCCCGGGTGAGGCTCTGCATCTGAAGCCACCAGTCGGGATCGACTTGGGGGTCAGTGTAGACCTTCGCGGGAAAGTTGTCGCGGAAGGGATTGGGCGGGGCCGGCTCGAAGGCGGCATAAGGCTCATAAAGCGGAGCGCCGTTCACATAGACGCGGCCGTCCATGATGCGAAGACGGTCGCCGGGGAGGCCGACCACACGCTTGACCAGCAAGGGCGGCTGGGGATGATGGAAAACGATAATGTCGCCGCGCTCAACGGGGCGATAAGGGAGCACAAAGCCGCTCAGCCGGCCCGCAGGCCCGTAGATCTGCTTGTTGAAGAGAAGAAAATCACCCACGAGCAGGGTGCGCTCCATGCTCTCAGAGGGAATGAGGAACGGTTGCAGGACGAAGGTAAGCAAGAACAGCGCGATCACGACGGTTCGCAGCAGCGATGCGCCGGCCTCAGCAAAGGTGGGCAGATGATCGCGCAGATGGTGGAGGTGCGACCAGGCATTGCCGTGCGCCTGCGCCGGGTTGCTCGCGGGCGCGGGGTCGGCCACTGGCTCTGAAGCGTTGACGGAGTCCGCCGAAGACAGGCTGGGGGAATCGGCCGGAAAATCGCGCGAAGCATCGGTCATGGCGCTGCTTCGTCCTCCTCTTCCCCTTTGGATTCTGCACCTGCCGGCTCGCCTTTTTCTTTGCGAAGCCGTTCCAGTGCGCGCCGGGCCGCATCCTGCTCAGCGTGTTTCTTGGTGGTGCCCATGCCGCGAGCCAGTGGTTTGCCGGGCTCGCCTGTATCCATCTTAAGCCTCAACTCAACGAGGAACCGCTTTCGATGCCCGGGGCCGCTTTCATTTTTGACGCGGTAGACCGGGATGCCGGCGTGTTCGGCCTGGAGCAGTTCCTGGAGCGCCGATTTGTAATTGCCCAGCGCGGCGCCGGATCGCAGTTCGGCGGCCAACTGCTCGGCGGCTTCGGCAAGGATGTTGAGGCGTGCAAAAGCTCTCACCGGCTCCAGTCCGCCATCGAGAAACAACGCGCCGATCACTGCCTCCATGGTGTTTGACAAGACGGTTGTCCTGCGCCGCAGACCGCTTTTGTCCTCGCCCCGGCTCAGCCGCAGATACTTGCCCAGGCTGATGGCTTCAGCCACCTGCGCCATGTGCAGACGGCTTACCAGCTGGGCGCGAACGCGGGTCAGCTCGCCCTCCTGCCAGTCAGGATGAACACCGAAAAGAGCCTCGGCAACCACCAGGCCGAGCACGGCGTCGCCCAGAAACTCCAGGCGCTCGTTGTCGCCGACCATGCCGTTGTTCGCCGCGGGTTCCCGCGCGGCTTGTTCCTTGGCGAGCGATCGATGGGTCAACGCTCGCTCCAACAAATCGGGCACCCTGAACTTGTGGCCCAGTGCCGCTTCCAGTTCTCCAATTGGTGCTTCCACGTTTGCCTCGCCTGTGTGCCGGCTCTAGCCCGATGCCGGAATACACCAACGCAACCGGAATTCCCGGGGCCCAGGAAAAATGCTACTTCCAAATGATTCAACGACAGCTGGAGGGCTAACCTTTAGTCCGGGGATAAACTATTGCGGTTTTTGAGTCCCGTTCTGCCCATTGGTTCCCGTTGGAGCCTTGCCAGGTGGAACCGGGCCGGGCGTGTCTTCATCCGCGTCTTCGTCGCAGGTGTGGCCATTCACCGAATAGGCGCTCTTCACGCCGCGCTCCGCAGCCAGGCGGGTGTCCTCGCGCCCGTCGCGCACCGTCAGCGCGAGTTTGTACTCTGAAAGTGCCTGATCCCGCTTGCAGTCCAGGTCGAGCATGCGCCCCAGGTAGATGTGCGACCAGGCGAGAAGCCGCTGCTCCTTGCTGGTGGCCAGCGTCTTCTGGAAGTCGTCAATGGCCTGCTCAGGATGACCAGTCATGGCCGAGATGCGGGCCATGATGAACCAGGCGCGCGCGCTATCAGTGGCGGAAGCGACGGTGTCGCTCTGGTGGTCGAGCACCTGCTGCGCCATCTGGCTGGCTCCCGGAATGTCGCCGGTGGAGAGTTTCATTTCCGCCAGATCCATCCCGGTGAGCTTCTTCGGCTTGCTGCGCTCCAGCACCTCTGCGTCGGCTTCCTTGTCAAACACAAGCGCGCGGATGCGATGCACCTGCTGGTCCACGTCCATGCTGTAGACCATTTCGCCAATGGTGTCTTTCAAGCTGGCCGGATCGCGCTCAAACGAGATCAGCTCATCGTAAAAGTATTGCGTCAGCACAAATCCCTGGCGCATGTCGTGCTGCACGGTGGCCACGCGCACTGCTTCCTGCTTCTGCTCCACAAGTTGGCGCTCGTGCTGGTAGATGGGCAGTTGCGAGCGGTCGATATTGGACGGCATCTTATAGTCCGGAATGCCGGTATCCGTGGTCCGCGCCTCGATGGCCTTGATGAGGCACTCGACAGTGAGCGGCACGGTGTCAGACCGGTAGCGGAACTCGAGCGGAGCTTCGTGAATCTCCTTGAGAATCGGCTGGGTGCGGTCAATGGCATTGGCGCGCGCGTAAAGAAGCGGCTCGATGACGTAGTGCAGGTAGGTGTGGCGCACGTCGCTCATGCGGATTTTGCCGTCGAGCGGAGAGACCACCACGACGTAGTCTGTGCCGTAGATGCGTGCGTTGACGGTGCTGGGCGACAGCATGGGCTCAATGACCACGATGAAACGGCGCCCGTCATACGTGGCGGACGGCATTTTGAGATAAAGATTGGTCGACACGATCATGTTCGACAAGGAATCGTGTAACTGGTCGGCAGCCTGGTCGTAGGTGTGGTGAATCGTGAGCCAGATGCCGTGCAGGTCAACCGCATTGGCAAAGTCGCGGAGCAGGGGGACGATCTCAGCCACCTGGGTCGCGTCAGGCGGCATTTCAGTCAAATCGGCCATGGTTTCCATCTGGGGCGGCGGCGTGAGATAGAGCGAGAGCGAGATGTACTGGGCTACGTCCAGCTCAGTGCCGGTCATGCGGTGCTGCGCGATGTAGAGGCAGAGCGCGTCGCGCTTGTTGCGTGCCTCCTCATTGGTTTCGAGTGTCTGGTTGATCTCGTCGCGGACTTGCTTGCGCACCGGCGCGCTGTCTGCTATTCCTTCGTCGTAGCCGCACATGTTCAAGGAAGCCGCCATCACGAAGACCGGCTCGGAGCTGATCAGGGAGATGGTGGGTCCGGCGGGATCCACGATCGAAGGAGTTTTCTCGCGGACGTAGGCCTGCGCGGGGGATGCGCTTTCATCGTCCTGTGCACCACTGCTGGAAGACTGGGAGTTGGGCGACTGGGCTTGAGCCGAAGCGATTCCAGCAAGAAGGCAGGAAATGAGGGCGGCCAGGATGAAATACGTTCGAAATGTCAAAAACTTCATGAGAGATCCCTGCCAGCAAGTCTAGTTAGACGCACGAGCAGGGTCAAACGGGTTAAAAGGCAGCGACCAAGGGGACAACGGAACAAGGGAACAGAAATGCCCCCGGCCTGAGAGCGAAATTTCTCTGGAGAGATGAGGTATCCTCATTTTTGAAAGTAGTCTCGGGAATTCGCTGATCGGTTATTTCTGGGTTGCCGGTGATACGCCCGGAGCCCTCAATCCGGAATGCGAGGCGCTCGGTCGTCGTGACGGAGACTGCCACTTCCTGGCGGGAACTCTGCTCTCAGGCATGAAGATGCTTTAGATGGATTGAAGAGTTGGAAGCGGAACCCTTTCGCATGCCACACACTCGCTGGAGTGCGCAGCTGGGTCCCGCTAAAACCTGAGCCCGTGAACGATCCGGCTTACATGCGAGCCTTATCGGGAGTTGATTTCTTTGCAACCGTCCACTTTGCAGTTGATCCTAGGTGCGTCGGAAGATGTCTGCGGCCAGCTTGCGAAACTCGAATTGTTGGTACTCGCGAATCACCGCGGGCGAGAAGATGCCCATGATCACAGTGAGGACGATTCCAGGGAGCAAAAGGGAAATTACGATACTCGAAGGTTTGCCGGAGATTGCCGCATATGCGCCGAAAAGCAAACAGGCTCCTCCCAGGCTCGCGAGGAGCATGTACACACCGGTTATTAACCCCTTTGCTCTCCCTCTCGGCATCAGGTAGGCCGACGCCACAACCAGCGCCCCTCCCAGGAGTGGCAGCCCTATTGCGATGAACATGCGATATTGTCCAATTTCACTCAACCCTTGCACAACTCCTCCACTCATTGGAAATCCTCCTGTTCCGTTACTCGATTGATCGCGCTGCGATAGACGGCGCGAATGCTCTTTGCCACTCCAACCTTAATCTCGCCTCGCTCGACAAGCTCAGCCAGAAGCCCCGTCATCGCATCTTGGGGCGTGCCGTTCACGCTCTCCCTCAGATTTGAAATCACCCGATCAAGAGTGATCCGGATCGTCGGATAGCTAACCCCGTGCAACTGCGCCATTTCCTTAAGAGAACCCGACGCAAGCACAAACCGCGTTACAAAATCCAGGTCTTCCTCGGTCAGATGCAGCAGCGGGTGCTCGTGCTTGTTTGCCTTCCTGCGGCCGTCCGTCTGAATTGCGCCCATGCACCACAAAGTAGCATACGAGTTAAATAAACTTCAAGTTCATTTTATTTTTATTTAGGTGTGGATTGGCTTCGGTCCCGCTGCCTTGGGCATTGGGACCGATACGGTGAGCAAGTGGTGCACCGGAACCGCCGACTCCATTCGATTTCGCTCAGCGCACGCTTTCGACTGCGATTGGCGAAAAAAATTCGCCAATCGCCGCTCGGGATTATGGTTACTTCTTATTTGAACTTCAGACTCGATACTCAAGGCCTCTGCCCTTCAGCCTCAAACCGAGACTGCGGAGAAGGAGAGTACCGCCAGG
>PLST01000022.1 GCA_003164255.1 Acidobacteriaceae bacterium
TGAAGGAGCGCGCTTCGGTCCTGGAGAGACTGCTGGCACAATTCACTCCCAAGGACTCAGTTGAAGTCTTCGACTACCACACCAGGAAGCCGTCGATGAGGCAACAGAGAAGACTGGCCTGTCAAAGCATTGCTACGGCGCTTTCAGCTTCCTACCCTGACACGCCGCTTTTCATCTCATGGCCGGAGTTCCAGGCGAGGTCCAAGGCTCTTCAGTCCAAGCTTAAGAAGACTGTGGCCACCGAGAATGCTGTTGCCCCGAATTCTCTGTCACCGGACGCTCCCGTGCAACCCAAATTGGCAGAAGCAAAACCGGCCGGGAAGGAGCAGGCACCACGACAGACAGGTGTCGCACCGACCAAGAAAGCGAAGAAGGGAGTCCACCGTGCCGGTACTAAATGAAACGCTGACAGTGCTGGGCACCGGGCTGGACGCCCCTGCGCTCATCCTTCGCGAGGCGCTGCGCTTTAAGACGCGTTCCGGATCGCTCATCATTCAAGACGCGACCGGCAAAGGCGCAGCGATTTTGTCTCCAGGCAACAAGATGGGCCTGGACCGGCGGCGAGTAATCTGGGTCGACCTCGCCGATCGCCGCCGACCTCTTTCTTTGTTTCAAATCCGACGTTCAGCTCATATGCGGTCGATTTGGGCCAGGGTTCTGAAGTCACTTTCGGTGATTGCCAAGTCGAACATCCCGGACGACGTTTTGAATTGGACATCTGAGGCCGCATACTCTCTTTCATCGGATGGCTCTGTCGGACTCGGCGCTCTGTTTCGTTGCCTGTCTTCTTCCGAGACCCGTCACTTGTTTCTGGAGACTAGGATCGAACCGTCGGGACTTGGCAAGATTATCGACCTCCTCACATGGGCGCTCTCATTCCCCGCTGTATATGCAATATCGGAAGGTGACAACCGCGGAAACATTCTTGACGCTCTTTCGAAGCCATCTGTGCTTTGGATAGAATCCGCTACTGAGCATTTTGAGCCGAAGGAACACCTTGTGGTGCAGCTCCTGCTGGAAGCTGCGTTAGAAGACGCCCTGAGAACGATGGCGGCCGCGTCAGACCGCTTCCGTGACATCATGAAGGGCTTGACCTTGCTTCATCTTTATCCGGACCCTGCTGTCACCTTGCCTATTGAAAGCTGGGTCGAGACCCACTTGGGGTTGGTTCGGCACGTCGCGGTACATCATCTGAGCGCTTGCAGTCCTCTTTCTCATCCGGCGCTATCGTGGGTTCAACGTAGCGAAACCCTGTGGCTGACTGGACAGAAGATGGAGATCGATCAAAAGTGCCACTCAAGTTGGATTTCACAGGACGAAGCTGGCCGGCTAAAGACCTTGGCAAGGGGCGAAATATGGATTCGCAGTAATCGCTCAGGCAAGCCAATAGTTGTGCGCACAAGAGAGAGATCGTCCGATCTTGCACTCGGTGTTCGTCTGCGTAACAATGCCGCGCGCAAGAGGCTAATCGCGTCCACCGATCAAGTCGCCTCGACAATCAAATCGCTGGCAAACCCACCTGGGGCACATCGAGACTTGTACGAAAAGATCTGTGACATTGAGATTCTGCGCTCAGGGTGGTTTCGAGTTCAAGAATCGAGATCGCGCGCGGTTGGAGTTGATGGAGTATCAACAACCGCCTTCGGCACGACTATCGAAAGAGAACTGAACACGTTAAGCGAGGAATTACGGTCAGGACACTATTCTCCTCGGCCATTGCGCAGAATTCAAATCCCGAAACCTGACGGCGGCGTGCGGAACCTGGGTATAGCCTGTGTCCGGGACCGGGTTGTACAGGCGGCCTGCCTTTCCGTTTTGGAGCCAGTCTTTGAGCCGACATTTAGCAGATTCAGCTACGGCTTTCGTCCGCACCGTAATGCGCATCAAGCGGTCGCGGTCGCAAGATCGATTGTTGCGAGTGGCCGTCAATGGGCCGTTATCGCGGACATACGAAAATGCTTTGACAATATCGATCATGATGTCTTGCTCAGCACTCTCGGGCTTCGGATCGCTGACGAGGAATTCCTGACACTCGTCCGCAATTGGTTAACGGTCGATATTTCTGAGCTCGGCGAGATGTTTCCCAACGAGATCGGAGTCCCACAAGGCGAGTCTCTCTCGCCCCTCCTCGCAAATATCTATCTCGACACCCTGGACAGGCACTTTGAAATGCTTGGCATTCCATTCGTTCGCTACGCGGATGACTTTGTCATGTTTGCTCACAGCAAAGACGCAGCAGAGGATATATGCCGCCGTCTGGCCGATTTTCTGCACGATGTGTTGCGGCTGGAACTCAAGCCAGCGAAGACTTTTTACGTTCACGTTGCAGAGGGCTATGATTTTCTCGGGTTTCATATCGCTAATTCTTCGATCATCGTTCAGCCGGCCCGGATCGAAGCTCTATTGTTGCATCTCTCAATCGTGATTAAGGAATTGGCTGCGTCGGCCTCATCATTCGACAAAGTTGCCCAAGGCCTCACCCGCTTTAATTCCATTGCCAGAGGGTGGAGGAATTACTTCCTCCTGCCGGGAGAGCCGTCCCTATCAACCCAAATGCGGGAACTTGATGACCGAATTGAACAAATCGCCTCCATTCACTTGCCGGATTCTCTTCGACAAAACCCGGCATGGCTATGCCATGAACGCGTCTCTGTGAACACACCTCACAACGATCCTGTCTCGGCCGGTCAGCCCACATCGAGGGCGCTACTGCCAGCTTCCGGATATCCCGAAGATGCCCCATACCAAACCCCCGCTGGTTGGATGCGCAGCGGCAGTGAATCGAGTGATTCCAACTCTCCGAGCGATAAACAAGCCCTCGCCCGCGCCGCTACTTCCAGCGGCGTCTCCGGAAAGGTGTCCCCTTTCCTCTCTACAATGCTTGAAGATGGAGACAGGCTTTATGTTCTAACGCATGGTGCATACCTGACTGCCGAGGATGAGGATGTTGTTCTGAAAAGAAGGCGCCAGGAAGTATACCGTCGCCCTATGAATCAAATCAGCCTCATCTACTTGCAGGGCTTCGGCATCAATATTTCAGTTGATGCCCAGGTCAAGTTGGCCAAACATGATGTCTCCGTCGTTATTGCACCACCACTTGGAAATCCAATCTCTGTAATCAATCCTATCGAAACAGCACGATCGTCCATCCGCCGATTACAGGTTCTACGCAGGGAGGAGCCGGACGTTCTGAAGGTGGGACTCTCTATGATTGCAGCCAAGGCATCAAACCAAGCCGCGGTTCTGAAATACTTTGCGAAATATCGCAGCCGGGTTGCTCCAGAAGTCGCTAGCGGCATGAGAGAATCAGCCGACAAGATCCTCGAACTGTCTCGGAATATCTTGCGACTTGATACTCGCGAGGCAAGTGTTCGGGGAGTCGGCATGGGTTTAGAAGGGAGAGGCGCTGCCATCTATTGGAGCCAGTTGTCTCGCCTTATTCCAGAAGATCTTGGTTTTGATGGGAGGATGACACTTTCTGCCCATGACCCTGTCAACCAGTGTCTTAACTATGTTTACGGGATTCTCTATGGGGAGGTTTGGCGCGCAATCTCGAAAGTTGGTCTCGACCCGTATTTTGGGTTGATCCATGGGTCTCTTCGAGATCAGGGAAGTCTTGTCTTCGACCTTATAGAGGAATTTCGCGCACCGTTCGGCGACAGGGTTGTATTTGGAATGCTTGGCAGGGGCTTTAGACCCGGAATTGGAAAGAGCGGCCTTCTTCGGTCCAGCACAAAACATGCATTAGCGCAGAGCTTCTCGAAGCGATGGACCAAACCCCTGTATTACCGATCTCGCCTTCTCGCACCCGTATATTTGCTCGCAACGCAAGCCAAAAGCTTAGCAGGGGCATTCCAGCGAGAGAATGGCTACCATCCCTATCGGATGCGATGGTGAATGTGAGTCTGTTTAACCTCTTTCTTGAGCAGTACGGTTGAGACTATTGCCGTTCCCCTGCTTAACTAACGGCACATGGGGTTGCAGGTCACCTCACCATAAATCCCTGGTTGCCACGAATCTCCCGCCGGAGTTCTTCTCTTAGCGCGTTGCTTTTCTTGAAACGCTTGAAGAATTCTTGGAGGACGCTGACGACGACCGCATTCACGCTGACGCCTTCGGCTTCGGCCCACTCTTTGAGCGTCAGCCGGGCCTGTGCGCCGACGTGGAGGAG